>JAPXRK010000140.1:0-5078 GCA_033813575.1 Synergistales bacterium | reverse complement strand
GGACAACTGCGCCCTGATTGCCGACGGACTGGGGTGGACAGGCTCCCGCCGGGACCTGGCCCTGACGGCGGCAGTCCTCCACGATGCGGGGAGGTTTCTCCAGTTTGCCACCTACGGGACCTTCTTCGACGGCGCCTCGGTGGACCACGGGGACCTGGGGCACAGGGTGCTTCAGGAGTCTTTTCCCTGGGAGCGGATTGAGGGAGAGGGTGTGAAAACGGCGGTGCTGGAAGCGGTGCGGCTGCACAACAAAAAAGTCCTTCCCGCCGACGTTCCGGCCGACCTGCTGTCCGTGGCAGAGATTGTCAGGGACAGCGACAAGATCGACGTCTTCCGCCTGGTCCGGCGACACGTGGAGGAAAACAGGGTCAATGACCTTCTCCCCAGGCTGGACGTGGACGGGGGGTATTCCGGTGAACTAGTCCGGGAGCTGGAGGAAGAGGGGCAGGGTTCCTACCGGAACGTCCGCTCCCTGGCCGATTTCCTTCTGGTGCAGCTTTCGTGGGCCTTCGACCTCAACTTCGCCCCATCCTTCCGCCTTCTGGGCGGTGACGGCACCTTTTCCTGGATTGCCGGCAGGCTGCCCTCCCATCCGGCGGTGGATCCTTTCGTGGATTCCGTGTTCCGCCACGTGGAGGCCATGGCCTGAACCATTTCGGAGAGAGAGGAGGCGCTCCCGTGCGGAGCGCCTCCTGTTCCGGTCCTACGCGAACCGCTGGTTTATCACGTCGATAATGGCTTTGTCGAGGTTCCCCATGCCTTTTTCAGAAACATCGACCAGGTTTTTCACCGTCTGCTCGATGGTTTCGCCGACGACTCCCTGGGGTTCCGGGGAGTGTCCGTTCATGACGAGGAGGGCGGCGTGGTAGGCCTCCAGGGCCCCCGTGCCCACCTTGAGGGCGCAGGTGTTTTTCGCCCCGTCGCAGACCATGCCGACGAGGTTCCCCAGGACGACGAGCATGGCCTGGGCTGCCTTTGCCGGGTCCCCTGTCATGAGGTAGGTTATGCCCGCAGCCGCTCCGGCGCCGGCGGCCACGGTGCACCCGCAGGTAGGGGTAAGCCGCCCGGTCCTGCTTTTGACATAGCTTGTGGCAAGATGGCTGAAGGCCACGGCCCTGGCGGTTTCCTCCCGGCTTTTTCCGTAATGCTGCGCGCAGACGGCGACGGGCAGGATGGCCGTCACTCCGTGGTTGCCGCTTCCGGCGCTGCTCATGACGGCGAGGGGAGCTCCTGCCATGCGGGCGTCGGATGCGGCTGCGGCGTATGCCTTGATCCTGAGGCTGAGGTCATCGGAGTCGAAGGCCGCTCCGCTGAGTTTCCTGAGGGTCTTGCCGATGTCGAGCCCCGTGGAGCGGGAGGGGTCGAAACCGTACTCGGCGATGGTCATGTTCATTTCCACGCCGCTCATGACATACTCCATGTCTTCGCCGTCCATGGCATCCACCAGGGAGACAAGGTCGGGAAAGGTCATTCGGGCAATTTCGTCCGACAAATTTTTTCCGGGGCTGTTCAGGGCGGAGGACGGTGCTTTTTCAGCGGAGAAGGCGATCTTTCCGTTGAGGGTCACTTCCGAAATGCCCGTGTGGGAACCTTCGATGCGGCACACCGCCGTGTCGCCTCCGGACCGGACGGACGCTTCTACGAAGACTCCGTGGCGGTCGAGGTCGGGGATGATTTTTACGGCGTTTTTCCCGAGCATTGCCTTTGCCGATGCGATATGGTCTTCCGTGCAGTCCTTGAGGACCTCGAGGCCGTAGGAGGAGCGGCCGCAGAAGACCGAAAGGGCCGCCGCCACGTTGTTTCCCCTCAGGCCCTCCGTCCCGGGAATGCCCACGTCGACGCCGTTCTTGTAGATGCTGTCGCTGACGGTCACCGTAACGGAATCCACCCGTCCGCCGAGTTCTTCCTTTGCCCGGGCGACGGCCAGCGCCACCGCTCCGGGCTCGGTACATCCGAGCGCAGGTTTGACTTCAGTCCGAAGGAACTCCTTGATGGTGAACACGCTTTCCCCTCCAATACGATTCGAGAGTGATCTGCCTTTCTATTAATGGTATACTTCGCTTTTCTTCCAGTCAATGAAGAGAGAAGGAGTAGGGATTAAGGCACTGGGGATGGTTGCCCCGGTTTTCCTGACCTTCCGTATTTCTTCCTTGATTGAATGCTTGAGTGTGGGATAAAATAACACGGTACGGCGCACCGTCTGCACCGGTCCCTCGGGGAAGGTAACCCCGGGAGCGCCGGCAGTTCACTTTGAAGAGGAGAGAGTCCTTTGAGCCAACTTCCGGTTTTGAAGATAGGGAAACACCAGCCCCTGTATCCGCTGATCCAGGGAGGTATGGGGGTAGCCATTTCCGGGCCGAACCTTGCCGGACATGTAGCCCGATGCGGCGGAGTGGGAACTATCGCCAGCGTCGGACTGGCATGTAATTCCCCTCACTACAACGGCCGGAATTATTTCGAAGCCAACCAGCTCGCGGTGAAGGAAGGAATTCAGGAGGCAAGGAAAATTGCAGGGCCCGGGGGCGTCATCGCTGTCAACTGCATGGTTGCCCTCACGGATTATGACCGCCACGTGAAATCCGCCTGTGAGGGCGGCGTGGATGTGATAATCTCCGGAGCGGGTCTTCCCCTCCGGCTTCCCGAATACGCGAAGGACTACCCCGACGTGGCGCTGGTCCCCATCGTCAGCACCGCAAAGGCTGCGAGCCTGATCTCCAGGCGGTGGGAAAAAACCTACGGAAGGCTTCCCGACGGATTTGTCGTGGAAACACCGAAATATGCGGGGGGCCATCTTGGAGTGACCAAGATGGACCAGGTCGATGACGACGAGTTCTCCCTTGAGAAGGTGGTCCCGGAAGTCGTGGAGTTCGTGGAGAAGGAAATGGGGAAGGATGTCCCCGTTATCGCCGCCGGGGGGATCTGGGATCGGAAAGACATGGAGTGGGCTTTCGGGCTCGGCGCAAAGGGAGTCCAGATGGGAACAAGGTTTGCGTGCACGTTCGAAGGGGATGCCTCGGAGCGGTTCAAGCAGGCCTTCATCGACGCCAGGGAAGAGGACGTGGTGATAATCCAGAGTCCTGCCGGCCTGCCCGGAAGGGCGCTGCGCTCCCCCTTCATCGACCAGTACCTCAAGGGGCACGTGGAGAGCAAGCCCTGCATCGCCAACTGTCTCACCCACTGCCGATACAAGACTGAACGGGAAACCTTCTGCATTGCCCAGGCCCTCATCGACGCCTACAGGGGGAACTGGGAGGAAGGTCTTTTCTTCTGCGGTTCCAACGTCACGAAGGTGGAAAAGATGGAGCACGTGGAGGACATCATGAAGGAGCTGTTCCCGGGCTGAAGATTTTCTCCTTTTCAGCAGACCCATGGGCGGGAGGACTCTCCCGCCTTCATTTATATCCTGAGGAGGCAGCCGTATGAAAAAAAACGACAAAAGACCATTTCCGATGAGTATCGCACTCATCGTGACAATCATCTTTTTCGCTCTCGCGGCAATGCCGCCGGCGGTACATGCAGCCGATCCCGCACCCCAGTCGGCATCCCGGGCTCCTGCAGGAGAGGAAGCGAAACCCTCTTCGCCCGACGTTGTGCCGGGCGCTCCAGCGGAATGGCAGCCCCCTGAGACTGCCGAAAAGGTCCAGGAGCGGATCGATGAACTGCAGAAGGAGATGGATCTTCTCCAGAAGCAGCGGGAAGATCTCCTGAAGGAAGAGGGCATAGAATCGGAACTGCACGGCAAGCGGATCGTCGCCCTCGGCGGCGTCCAGAACGCCTATGCACGGTACGCGACCGCCATCGACAATCTTTCCCGTGCGAAAAACGAGGCCGCGGAGGCGGCAAAAACAGAAGGTACTTCCCTCATCAAGGATCCTCCCCCCTACAATCTCTCCTTCTACGACGGAATCCGCAACCAGCTCGAGGGGGTGGACCAGCGGCTCAAGTCCGTCCTGTCCTCCATCGAACTTGCGGAAGGTGCTTTGAAGACAGTACCTGAGCAGATAGGAAACGCCGAAAAAAAAGTCCTGACCATTAAGAAAGATCTGGAATCCCCGGAATGGGTGGGAAACAGGGAAAAAGAGACGGAACTCAAGGAGGCGGAGGCTGAACTGGAGGTTGCGCGCCTGTCCATGGTCGTCAACAGGATGAACATGGATGCCCATCTGCTGCGCCGGAAATACCTCGAGGCCCAGAAAGCCGCCCTGGGAAAGGACGTCGGGCTTGTCGGCGAAAACCTCAAATATGACGAGGCGGACTTCAACCAGAGGGTGGAGAGCCTCGGGAAAGAGATAACCGCAGTTCGGGAGTCCCTCGCAAAACTCCAGGCCGAAAGGGAAAAAATAAGGACGAATCTCGTCAGGAGCCAGGGGCAGCTGAATGCCGCGAAAGACGACCAGCAGAAGGCCCAGGCCGCAGCGCTCGTGGCCGAGCGGGACGCAGACCTCAAAAGGGCCCAGGCGGCCATAGAAGAGCAGGAACAGAAAGTGGTCCAGCTCGAGGAAGGCAGAAAGATCTGGCAGACCCGGTACAGACTCATCAATGGCGAGATCAAGAGCGATGAGCTTTGGGACACCAGGAGCCAGGTTTCTTCGAGGCTGAAGGATCTGGAAAATATGTTCCAGGTGTACCAGAGAAACCTGGCTTCTCTCCAGGCCGACCTCCTTGCCGCCCAGAAGGAGATGGCGGAGAACGAGAAGGACAAGACGATCGCGCCGAGGATTCAGAGGAGGATCGTCTCTCTGGAGAAGACGGTCCAGCACGCCAATTCGACGGTAGCCCACGCGTTCAGCCTGTTCAACAGCTATTCCCGCCTGGAGGAGGAAATAAATTCCAGGATCGACACCGTCAGGATAGCCGCCCAGGTGACGCGGTTCAGCAGGGAGCGGATCATGGCCTTCCTGAACATGTCCCTGTGGTCGGGGGAAGGGTATAACGTCACCGTTTCTAAACTGATCGTTTCGGTCTTTCTTTTCGGAGCGGCATTTTTCCTGAGCGGCTGGCTGACAAGGCTCGTGGGGAGGACCGTCCTGAAGCGCTTCAAAATGGACCCCACGGCCCAAATAGCGACCCAGAAGATT
>JAPXRK010000139.1:4104-5079 GCA_033813575.1 Synergistales bacterium | reverse complement strand
TCTTTCCCCGGACGGAGAAATACTTCGGGTTCTTTTTCATGGAAGTGGTGAGCACTTCCTCGGGCATTTCCAGGTACTTCCTGCTGAAGGACCCGAAGAAGGGGACGGGGTACTCCACCAGGTAGAGGTTCTCGTTGATGACTTCGGGATCGAGCTCCGCGGAGCCGTCCATGTCCTTCTCAAGGGAGGCGATGCCGGCGAGCATCTTCTGGCGCCGCTTGTCCTGGTCGAGGATGACGTAGTTGTCGTAGAGCTTGTCCATGAAGTCGGCCGCATCGGTGATGGCGATGTGCCGGGCGCCCATGAACCGATGCCCCACGGTGTCGTTTCCGCTCCTGATCCCACCGTACTCGAAGGGGATGACCTCCCGGTCCGCCATGGCTAGGATCCACCGGATGGGCCTGGCGAAGCGGACCGTGGGATCGTCCCAGTACATGTTCTTGGGGAAGACGAGCTTCCTGATGAGGCCGGGCAGAAGCTCGGGAAGAATGTCGAGGGTCCTCCCGCCGGGCTCGGAGACTTCGGCGCAGGCATAGCGCACGCCGTCCACTTCCATCGGGGTGAGCTGTTCGATGGAGACGCCCCTGCTCTTGGCGAAGCCGTGGGCAGCCCGGGTGGGGTTGCCGTTGACGTCGAAGGCGGCGTTCCATGCCGGGCCCTTGAAGGTGTTGACCAGGTCGGTCTGCCGCTCGTCGGCGTCTCTCACGATGAGGGCAATCCTCCGGGGGGTGGCGAAGGCGGCAAGGCTCTTGAAGCCTACCCTTGCGGCAGCCAGGTCGTCCCTGGCGGTCTTCTCGAGGAATTCGAGGGTGTCCGGCAGGAAGCGGGAGGGGATTTCTTCGGTTCCGATTTCGAGAAGGATGTTTTTCAGCACCATGGCGATTACCTCCTGGCCGATTCGCCGGCGAATTTTCCGCGGAAAGGAAGGCCCATGGCCCGTCTCTGGGCGGCATAGGCGGTACAGCATTTGCCCGC
>JAPXRK010000139.1:0-4094 GCA_033813575.1 Synergistales bacterium | reverse complement strand
GAGGTTGAAGGTGTGGGAGCATTTCAGGACGTAGTCGTAGGCGGGCAGCACGAATCCCTTCTCCAGGACGCGGAGGGCCTCGGCCTCGTACATGCCGAAAAGCTGGAAGAGCATCTTCGTGTCGGCTATCTCAAAGTTGTAGCTGGAATATTCCACCTCGCCCTTGTGGTGGATGTCGCCGTATTTCACGTCGCCCACCCACTGGAGGTCGTAGACGTTCTCCACCTTCTGGACGAACATGGCGATGCGCTCGATGCCGTAGGTGATCTCGGCGGGCACGAGGTCCATGTCGATGCCGCCCACCTGCTGGAAATAGGTGAACTGGGTGACCTCCATGCCGTCGAGCCAGACCTCCCAGCCCAGACCCCAGGCGCCTACCGTGGGGGATTCCCAGTCGTCCTCCACGAAGCGGATGTCGTGGGCGGCCGGTTCAATGCCCAGAGCGGCGAGGCTCTGGAGGTAGAGGTCGATGATGTTGGCCGGCGCCGGCTTGATGATGACCTGGTACTGGTAGTAGTGCTGCAGCCTGTTGGGGTTCTCGCCGTACCGGCCGTCGGCCGGCCGCCGTGAGGGCTCCACGTAGCCCACGCGCCACGGCTCGGGGCCGAGGACCCGGAGGCACGTGGCGGGATTCATGGTGCCCGCGCCCACTTCTATGTCGTAGGGCTGCTGGACGACGCATCCCTGCTCCGCCCAGAACCGTTCGAGCCGAAAGATGATTTCCTGGAAATTCACGCCAAATCCCTCCTCAATGGAAATGCCTTGTAAAAGAACGGGAAGGGGTTCCCCGGTCATTTCTGATATTCGAACATGTTCTTCATCCTTTTGCAGCCGTCTTTCCAGAACTCCCGGTCGTTTCCGGAGGCAGGGAAGAGCCGCTTCACCTCGTCGAAGGGACACTCCGCCGCCGCGACCAGGAGCTTCCTGTGCCCGTCCGCCAGCAGAGCCCCTCCGCTGCGGCGGGCGCACTCCGGGCAGTTCAGCCCTTCCGCGTTCCAGACGGCATCGCCGAGGGCTTTTCCGCAGGAAAGGCAGAAGGTGAGCGAAGGCGCCAGGCCCCAGGCTTCCAGCCACTTGCGGAGAAAACGCCACTCCGCCGTCAGTGGGTCCGCCCCGTCCCTGACGAGGATGGAGGACCAGTAAAAAAGGGCGACCAGTTCATCACAGGGAAGTCCGGGAACAAGATGGAGGCAGAGAAGCCTGTCCCATTCCAGAAGCGCCCGGAGCTTTTCCGGCGACGACCGAAGGGACCAGAAATCTTCCTTCACATCCACCGACTTAAGATAAAACCTTCTCGTTCCTTTGTAAAGATTGAAGTTTCCCCACGAGAGAGGTTCCATCCCCCCGCCGAACCGGACTCTCCCCCGCCCGGCGCCGGGGGCGGAAACCCAGACCGGTCCGATGCCCTTGAGGAGGAGGTAGAGGGAGATGTTCCCCTCGGGACTGGCATCCCGGCGCAGGACGACCCCCGACTGGCGGACGGGACCCTGGGGAACGGTGTCGCTCACGGTGAACGTTCTTTGATCCCCAGCTTCCGGAGGTCCGTCTCGGATCTGCGCCAGTCCGAACGGACCTTCACCCAGAGGTCGAGGTAGACCCTGTGGCCGGTGAGTTCCTGGATCTCGAGCCTGGCGAGGCGGCCGATCTCCCTGAGCCTCGTCCCCTTGTCTCCTATTACGATCCTCTTCTGCCCTTCCCGCTCCACATGGATGGTGGCCCGGATGAAGAGGACCTCCCGCTCGGGGTATTCGTCGGGGCTCTTGTACTCCTCGATCTCCACCGCGGCGCTGTGGGGGACTTCCTCGTGGGTGAGCCGGAGCACCTTCTCGCGGATGATTTCCGAGGCGATGAACTTTTCCGGCCGGTCGACGAAGATATCCTCGTCGTAAAAGGGAGGTCCTTCGGGAAGATGCTTCACGATCATGGACACAAGCTCGGAAATTCCCCTGCCTGTCTTGGCGGACACGGCGGCGGCGCCGGCCAGGGAGACGCGGTTCCCGTACAGGGAGGCCACCCTGTCGGGGAGGTCCTTGTCCTTCTGGCTGTCGCACTTGTTGACCACCAGCAGGATGGGAGTCTCCGCCTTTTCGAGGCAGGCCAGGATCTCCTCGTCCTCGGGGCCGATGGACCGGTCCCCGCTTTCCACCACGTAGCAGACGAGGTTGGCGTCGTTCATGGAGTCCACGGCGGCGTCCACGATGGTCCGGCCGAGGGCGTGCTTCGGCAGGTGGATCCCCGGTGTGTCGGTGAAGACGATCTGGAAGCCGTCGCCGTTGTAGACGCAGCGGATGACGTTCCGGGTGGTCTGGGGCTTGTCGGACACGATGGAGGCCTTGTAGGCGATCAGGCGGTTGACGAGGGACGACTTTCCCACGTTGGGCCGCCCGGCGAGGACGACGATGCCCGACCGGAAGGGCGTGCCGTTCGTCATGGCCGGGGCTCCTTTTCAAGAAGGAACGGCGCGGGGAACAGGGCGGCCAGGCTGAGCACGGCTGTCCCGGCGCCCTCCCGGAGGACGACCAGCATGGAGGGGTTGAACTCGGCGAGGAACTGCCTGCAGGCACCGCAGGGAAGGCACGGCTCTCCTTCCGCGCCGACTATGGCCACGGCGAGGGGCCTGCCCCCGCCCGAAGCGGCGAGAGTCCCGGCGGCGTTTCGCTCCGCGCAGAGAGAGAGACCATAGGAGGCGTTCTCCACGTTGCACCCCGTGACGAAGCCTGACCGGCCCTCCACGAGAAGGGCAGCCCCCACGGAAAAGCGGGAATAGGGCGCGTAGGCGAAGGCGCGGGCCTCTTCGGCCGCCCGGAGAAGCTCCCCGGCGGGCGGATAGTCTTCCGGCCAGGGGGCGCGGAAGGGATCCAGGCAGGGGGCGGTCATTCGCCGCCCTCCGGAAAGAAGAACCCGTTTTCCTTCGGCCGGAGCCGGAGCAGCTTGATCCGATGATCCTCCACCTCGAGGACCTCGATCTCCCAAACCTGACCTTCTCCCGGGGAGGTGTAGAGGATCTTTTCCCCGGGGGAGGGGAAATCCCCCGAGATGGAGAGGACCAGCCCGCCGAGGCTTTCGGCGTCCTCGGACTCGAAGGACGAGCCGAGAAAGTCGCTGAGGTCTTCGAGCCCGAGGTGTCCCTGGACGAGGTAGGATCCGTCCTCCTCCGGAAGGAGGGTGGGTTTTTCCTTGTCGTACTCGTCCTGGATCTCGCCCACGATCTCCTCGAGCAGGTCTTCGAGGGTGGCGATGCCCGCCACCCCACCGTATTCGTCCACCACGATGGCCATGTGGACGTGGCGGCCCTTCATGGTGTTGAAGAGTTCCACCACCCTCATGCTGTCGGGGACGAAGAGGGCCTGGCGCATGATGGAGGAGACGGGCACGGTGAGGTCCCCGGCAAGGAGGCTGGGTATGGTGTCCTTCACGTAGAGGATGCCCACGATGTCGTCGGGACTTTCGTCATAGATGGGAACCCGGCTGTGGCCGTGTTCCTGGAAGATCTTCATGGCCTCCGCCACCGTGGAGTCGGAGGAGACGGCGTCCATGTCCGTCCGGGGGACCATGATCTCGTAGACCCGGGTCTCCTCGAAGGAGATGATGCCGTGGATCATCTTCCGCTCCACTTCCTCAAGGGCGCCCGATTCCTCGCCGATGTTGACCATCTGCTCGAATTCCTCCCTGGTGACGAAGGGATGCCGCGCCTTGAGGTCAACCTTGAAGATCACCCCGAGGCCGCGGACCACGTGGACCATGATCCACAGGAAGGGGGCGAGCAGGATGTCCAGCAGCCTGAGCAGGGGCAGGGAGAAGGCCAGTATGGGATCCGACCGGACGATGGCCACGCTCTTGGGGAAGATCTCGCCGAAGATCACGATGAGCACCGTCATGACCGCCACGGATACGAAGAGCCCCCTCTGGCCGAGGAGCATGAAGGCCAACGAGCTGCCCACGGTGCTGGCGGCGATGTTCACCAGGTTGTTCGATATGAGGATGATGGTGAGAACCCGCTGGATGTCCCGGAGCAGCCAGTCGAAGAACCGCTTCTCGTAGGGGTACCGCTCCATGAGGGCAAGGATCTTTCCCCGGCCGGAAGACGTGATGGC
>JAPXRK010000138.1:0-5082 GCA_033813575.1 Synergistales bacterium | reverse complement strand
AGAATACCGCACGACTCCCGATTCTCCGCCGAGGGCCCGCTTCACCGCCGAGGTGAAGGTGTCGGGGAGCTCCTTGCCCGGAACGGAAGCATTCAGGGTCCCTACATACTCCTTTTCGGGATGGACGACCAGCAGTCCCGTTGAGTCGGTCACCACGGAATAGCCCGTCTGCCCCCACTTCTGGGCCGAGGCGAGGTCTACAAGAGTGTTGGCGGTAATCCGGCCGCAGAGGACGGAGGTGACGCTGCCCGAGCCGTCAAGGACCGGCGAGGCGATGATGACCACCATCTCCCCCGTGGCCCTGGAAAGGACGGGCTGCCCGACGACCGTGGCCTTCGAGTCCCGTGCACGCTTGTAATATTCCCTGTCGCCCAGCTTGTTGACCTTTCCGTCGAGATAATGGCCGTTACCTTCCATGTCGATGATGAAATAGGCCTGTATCTGGAGCTTTGAGGCATCAAGGGCGGAGAGGAAAGCTTTCTGCCGTTCCAGGTCGCCGCTTTTCATTTCACCGTGCTTTGCCGCCGCCTCCATAAAGGCGGACCTGGCCGTGAGATACTGGTCGAATCCTTCCGTGAGCGTCCGGGTAAGGGCCACTCCCTCCTGTTCAGCGAGTTCCAGAAGTCCCTGTTCGGACTGGCGGAGCGCCACGAAGCTCACTCCTCCGAGAAGCAACAGCCCCAGCGCAAGAAAAGAAGCCAAAATCCTGCCGCGTACTGTGTTCATTGCTTCATCTCCCTTCGCGATCTGAACCGAATGTACGGAAGAGCTGCACCGCCCTTCCGGCTAGAGGATTCCGGCGCTTCTCCTCCGGAACATCCCGTAAAGCTCCACAAGCCTGAACTGGTCCTCCGGCGAGGGATCCGTAAATTCCACGCCTGCGGTGAAACGGCCCGCCTCTCTCATGTAGACCCGGAGAAAGCAGCCTTCAATCTGGAAAAAACTTCCGTTCAGGGGGAAACGGAAGGTGCTGTCCGCCCACTCGAACCGCTCAGGGGAGAATGTTTTTCCCCTGAAGAAGGGATCGAACCGGACCTTCATCCCCGCCACGCTGAGATCCAGCACTTCGGCGGGCACCCAGGATCCGTGGTCCCGAAGCCGGAATTCCGTCCGGAGGACGCACTCCACACGAAAAAAACGCCTTTTCTCCTCGCCCGGAAGGGGGACGGACCCCGGCTTCTCTTTTCTGCCCTTCAAAAACACGGACGAACACCCCGCAGATCCGGACAACGCCCTGTGACGTCATCAAATTGTAGTGGCACCTTTTCTGTCTTTACGATACCATTGAAGCAGTTTTTCCGCTATAGGGAAGGGTAAGACTTATTCCTTCCCTATATAAAGGGGAGTTGACAGCTTATGAAAAACCTTTTCGAAAAGACCAATTTTATATTGGACGGCGGCGTTCTGGTGCTTCTTTCGGAATATCTTGCCGACCGGGCATCCAGGGGGGTGATAGCCCGTCCTGATGGGAATGACCTGGCGGTGCTCGACGCCTTCGGCACACCCATGAACAGCCTGTTCCTCGAAGGAGCGGCCGGGGCCGTGGATGCAGCCTTTCCGTCCCCTCCCCTCCGGACATCCTTTGATGTGCTCTCCGCGCCTCTTTCGGGAGAGTGGCCGTGGGCCGTCCGGCTCCGGGGGATGGGGTGGTGCTTCTACGTCCTCCTGGGGGAGGAGCCAACCCCGGAGATCCTGGAGGAGATGCCCTCCTTCGCAGGGCTCATCAACCTGTGGCAGCTCCACCAGAAGACCGCCGGCGTGGAGGAGCGGCTCTCCAGGCTGGCCTACATGGTCCTGGCCACGAAGAATACCCTCGCCTCCGTCTTCGAGCCCATGGGGGTGAACTACTTCGGTGCCTTCCTCCACGACGTGGTGCAGGAAAGCCTCTTCCCCTCCCGGTTTTCCCTGCTGCTCGACAACGGCGAAACCCTGTCGCTCCTCGAAGGGGAGGAGATGCTCCTGCCCCCCAGGAAGGGCATTTTCTCCCGGGACATTCTCTCGCCCGTCCCGGTGAGGGTGGAATCCCAGCAGCGGGAGCTCCTGGGAGACAGCGTTTTCGACTCCCTGGCCGATGACTGGTCCGCCCTCCTCCCCATTCCCGGAGGGACCTTCCGCCTCTTCTGCTTCCTGAAATGGGACAGGATGCCCGGCGAAGAAGCCTTCAACTTCATGGAACTCCTCGGGAACGTGGCGTCCAAGGCCCTCTCCCTGGGAAGCCTCAGGGAAGAGCGGGAGCTGAACATCTCGGAACTCACCCGCAGGGCCTTTCTGCTCAACGCCCTCCACGAGGCCGCGCTGAATTTTATGGAGCAGACCTCCAAGGAGGATCTCCTGCTCCAGATACTGGACATCTTTACCGAGATGGCCCAGGCTCCCCGGTCCCTTCTCGTGGTCTGGCAGCCGGCAGCCGGAGGGTACGTCCACTTCGCCTCCAGGAAGGAGGGCCTCCTGGAGAAAAAAGGCACCTTTGCCGGCTTTCCGGTGGGGCTCCTTGAAGGAGAACGGCAGGGATCCTTCTCCCTGGAAGAGTCGAAAAGGCTCTTCGCCTTCATGGAAGTGCCCGCCCTTTCATCGGTGGAAGGTCTTGACGAAATGGACCGGATCTTCCCCCTCTGGGACGGCGACAGGATGACCGCCTTCGTGGCGGTGTCGGCACCCCTCGCCGGAACGGCCACCATGGACCTGCCGACCCTGGAGATCCTGGCCCGCACGGCCTCCGTGGCCCTGCGGAAGAGCGAATGGGACTCCGGTCACCTCGCCGCGGGGAAATACCTGAACCTTGCCGCCCTCGCCGACTGGGAGACCGCCAGGGCCCGGGACGAGATCAGGGCGGAAGGGGGAGTTCCCGTGGTCCTGAACGGCCCTGCGGGCATTGACGTTTCATCTGAACAGGAGCGGCTGTGCCGCCTGGTGATCCGCTCGGAATGCGTCACCCGCTGCATCTCGGAATCCGGAGCCCCGGACCTTGAAGTCCTGTTCTCCCCGGAGGTGGGGTGGACCATGGAAAAGGAGGAAAAATAATGAAGAAAACGACGGCAGTCCTGATGGCGGTGTTTTTAATGCTCTGCAGCCTCCCGGCGGGTGCGGATGCCGTCCTTCCGGCCGGCCCCGCCCCTGATGAAGAACGGGTGGAGACCCCTGACGGGATCACCTTCATCACCGCCTACAGCGCCAGGGGATCCCGGTCCGAAGGCAGGCACCATTACCTCGAAATCGGGGGATTTTCCGTTCCGGACGTGTTTTCCCGGCTGAAATACAGGGACTTTTCCTTTGTGTTCGTCTCGAGGAAGTATCTCTGGGGAGATGACGGATACGTTCGGACAGGGGAACTCGCCGTGCCCGAATCCCCGTCCGCGGTGGATGAAAAGCAGCTTGAGAAGGGATGGTACGAAGGAGCGGAACGCCTTTCAGGAACCCCCGAACACTGGATCTGGGGCGCCTGGGAAGGGGGTTCCATCTTCGCCGCCCCTGAAAAGCTCGCCGAGGCGGTGAAGGAACTGAAACTCCCCGTGCTTCCAAGGGAGGGCTCCCCCCTCTACGAAGCTCTCCGGCCGGTGCAGGAGGAGCCCGACGCCGGACCCTCCGAAAAGAAGACACAGGACCCGGTCTCCGGGGACGAAGCCCTGAAGGCCCTGGAGGAAGAGCTCAAGGAGAAAAAATAGGACCTTCTACCGGTCGATGTCCTCCACGGTGACGAAGGAAAAACCCTTTTTCCTGTATCCGTCGATGATCCCGGGGAGAGCCTCTATGGTGGGAGACACCCCCACGTGGAGCAGCAGGATGTCGCCCGGAGCCGCCTTCGCCAGTACTTTCCCGGTAAGTTCGGGAGCGCTGAGACTGTCGATGTAATCCCCGGGATTGTTTGTCCAGAGGACGATCCTCAGCCCCTCGGCGGCGGACTGGTCCACCACGAAGGCGTTGTACCGCCCCCCGGGAGGCCGGGCAAACCGGGGCTTTTCCCCGAGGATCGACTCGACGGCCTCGCTGCAGAGCCTCCATTCCCGGTGCACATTCTCCCGGGGCAGGGCGGTGAGATTGTTGTGGTAATAGGTGTGGTTGGCCACCACATGGCCGCCTTCCGCCATGGCCCGGACAAGGTGGGGGTATTCCTCGGCGTACCGGCCCACCACGAAGAAGGTGGCTTTCACTCCCTTTTCCCTCAGTATATCCAGGACCGGTTCCACGTATCCCGGCCTGGGCCCGTCATCGAAGGTTATGGCCACTGTCCGCCCGTTTCCTCTCTCAAGAGGCGGCCGGGCCGAGGCTGCTCCGGCCCCGATCACCGCAAGAACCAGCATTGCCCAGCAGACTGCAGATTTCTTCACGTTTTTTCCCCGCTCTCGCTTCCGTCAGAACAACAGGGCAGATGATAACAAATTCCCCATGTTTCCGCCACGGCTCGCAAAATTGGCGGACATATCTTGACAAATGAACGGGACACTTCTAAGATACTAACATATCAGTCGCCTCTTCGCGCTAGCGTCAATTGTGCGTATTTTCCGGCGGAAACCTTCCACGAAAGGGACGTTGCCAATGCTCTCCTTTTTCGACATGAGCGAACTCAAGGACGGTGTCACGAGGCAGGTGTATCTGACCCTGCGGAGGGACATCCTGAACTGGCGCCTCCTTCCCGGGAGACGGCTCAGCGAGAAGGACATCGCCGGACGGATGAACATCAGCAAGACCCCCGTGCGGGAAGCCTTCATCAAGCTCCAGGGGGAAGGTCTCCTTGAGATCCGCCCCCAGAGAGGCACCTACGTCTCCCTCATGGACATGGAGCAGATCGAGGAAGTCCGGTTCACCCGGTTCTGCGTGGAAAGCACCGTTCTCTCTCTTTTCATTGCCGCTCCCCCCGACGAAAAAATACTCTCTGCCATGGACCAGCTGCTGGACGCCCAGGAGCAGACCATCGCCGAACGGGACGTTGACGCCTTCGTGGACTCCGACGACGCCTTCCACATGGAGTTTTTCCTCGCCTGCGGCAAGGCAAGGGCCTGGAGCTTCATCGACCACTTCAGCGCCCAGTACAAACGCCTCAGGTATCTCAGCCTCCAGAACTACCTCGATTTCGGCAACGTGCTC
>JAPXRK010000137.1:0-5087 GCA_033813575.1 Synergistales bacterium | reverse complement strand
GTAGGGGCCGCCTTCAGCGGTCCGGGTCGTGTTCACGTTCGCCAGGTTCGCCGATATGGAGTCGAGCCAGAGCCTGTGCGCTGTGAGGGAGCTGCCTGCGACGTCGATGGCGCGGAACATTCTCATGGCTATCTTCCTCCTATGACGAGGCGGTACAGGGAGCTTTTCTTGGCTGCGAAGCGGGTCATGGCATTATAGGCCATCCGCGTCTGGGACATGACCGCCATTTCCCTTTCCGGATCCACGTTGTTTCCGTCCAGCCGGTATTTTTCGTCGTACACCTTGATCTCCTCGGGAACGACGGAACTGACGGCCAGGGGGCCCGAAGGGATGTGCCCTTCGTCCGTGACGGTCATGGGGAGCCTCCGGGGGCCGTCCACGACTTCCCTGAGCTGGTCCTCGAAGGAGACGTTCCGCCGGGCGAACTCGGGCGTGTTCGCGTTGGCCATGTTCCGTGACGTGGCTTCAAAACGCTTCGCGAGCCCCTCGAGGTTTTTCTCCATTACCTTCCAGTTGAAGTCCGCCATCATGGCCGTTCCCTCCCGCCCCAGTTCTTCCTGTGTGTTTCGGCGGGCTTTCACCCGGACTTGAATCAGTCTTTCTGGAGCACTCCCAGCTCTTCCACGAAGAGGGGGCTGAGTACCTTGATGAAGGTGCCCTTCATGCCGAGACTCCGGCTTTCGATGATGCCGGCGCTTTCCAGCTTCCGGAGGGCGTTCACGATGACGCTCCTGGTGACGCCCACCCTGTCCGCCACCTTGCTGGCGATGACCACGCCCTCGAAGGAGCCGAGCTCGCTGATGATGTGCTTCACCGACTCCACTTCGGAGTAGGAAAGGGCCCTCATGGCCATCTGCACGATGAGGCGTTCCCTGGAGCGCTCCTCGATGTTCTTCGTCCTCTCGTGGAGAATCTCGATGCCCACGAGGGTGGCCAGGTACTCCGCCAGGACGAGGTCCCGCATGGAGAAGGGCTGGAAGAACCGGACGAGAAGCAGGGTGCCGAGCCTCTCGGCGGCGCCGTAAATGGGTATGTACAGCATGTGCTTCTCAGGGGCTTCCGCGTTTGCGTCGTCGAACATGTAGGCGTCGGTCTCGCTCAGGATCGTCTCCCGGTGCTGGTTCATCTTCTCAACGAAGATCTCGGGCATGTATCCCTTGTCGATGAAGTTGGACACTTCCTCGGAATGATACTCCGATATCCAGGAATAGCCGAGAATCTTGCCCTCCCTGTTGATCAGGTACACGTTCGCCGTGGAGAACTCGCACAGCAGCTTGGCGAGCTTGTTATAGTCGGGTTTGGTTCCCTCCCTGCGGCTCTGGAGGGCCCGCCCCACCTGCCGGGTCTTCTCGAGGAGATCCTTCAGTCCCGGATCTTCATCGATCACGTGCGGTGCCGACGCCTTGATTTCTTCGCTTGCCTTGATCTTTTTTGCAGCCACTCAAAATCCCTCCTGATATGGTATCCGTCCGTACTGTCCGTACCGGATTATGTAATGTGATCTACAGAAGATATCTTCTGATATCGCTGTCCGAAATAAGGGGTTCCAGCCTCTCCCGAACAAATTCGGGCGTCACGGAGACGGGACCCTGCCCCTCCTCGGGGGCGCCGAAGCTGATGTCCTCAAGCAGGTGCTCTATCATGGCATGGAGCCTCCTGGCCCCGATATTTTCCATTTCACCGTTCATCCGCTCCGCCAGGCGGGCCATTTCGGTCACCGCCTCCGGGGTGAAGTCAATCTCGACGCCTTCAGTGGCGAGAAGGGCCGTATACTGCCTCAGCAGGCTGTTCTCCGGCTCCACCAGGATCCGGGCCAGGTCCTCCCTCGTCAGGGGCTGAAGCTCCACCCGGATGGGAAACCTGCCCTGCAGTTCAGGCACCAGGTCCGAGGGCTTCACGCTCGAGAAGGCCCCTGCGGTGATGAACAGGATATGGTCCGTGTTCACCGTGCCGTACTTCGTCTGGACGGGGGAGCCCTCCACGATGGGCAGAAGATCCCGCTGCACGCCCTCCCGGCTGACGTCGGGACCGCCCGTGCCGCCCCGGGCCACTACCTTGTCGATCTCGTCGAGAAAGACGATCCCTTCTTCCTGGGCTTTGTCGAGGGCCTCCCGGACGACGGCGTCCATATCCACCAGCTTTTCCGCCTCCTCGGCGGCGAGCAGGGTCCTCGCCTCCGACACCTTCATCCTGCGGCGCTTCGTCTTCTTGGGCAGCATGCCGCCGAGCATGTCCCCGATGTTGATGCCCATGGAGTCCATTCCGGCGCCCCCGAGAAGGGGAATGCCCACCGACTGACTCTCGGTGACGTCGATCTCCACTTCCCTGTCGTCGAGCTTTCCCTCCCGGAGCAGGGCAAGGATCTTCCTCCGGGTTGAATCCCGGAGCCTCTCCTCCTCGGGCGACTCGTCCCGGTCCCGCTCCTTTTCCGGCGATCCTCCGCCGCCGAAGAGGCGCATGAAATCGGGCACGGCGCTTTTTTTCTCCGGCCGGGGCAGCAGGGCGTCCGCCAGCCGCTGCTCCGCCCTCTCAGCGGCGGGAACCTGGACATCCTCGATCTTCCGTTTTTTCACCATGGCCACGGCCGCCTCGGCCAGGTCCCGTACGATGGATTCCACGTCCCGCCCCACGTAGCCGACCTCGGTGAACTTGGTGGCCTCCACCTTGACGAAGGGGGCTTTCACAAGATCGGCGAGGCGCCGGGCGATCTCCGTCTTTCCCACTCCCGTGGGCCCCACCATGAGGATGTTTTTCGGCGCCACTTCCTTCGCGATATCCCCGGGAAGGCGCCGTCTCCGTATGCGGTTTCTCAGGGCGATGGCCACGGATTTCTTTGCTTTTACCTGTCCCACGATATACCGGTCGAGGTACTCCACGATCTGGCGCGGAGTGAGGTCGAACCGGTCATTCTCCTGCATGGTCATTCTCCAAGGGCCTCCACGGTAACGATGCTGTCGGTATAGATGCAGATCTCCGAGGCGATCTCGATGGACCTCCGGGCAATCTGCGACGGCGGCATGTCACTTGATTCAAGAAATGCCAGGGCCGCCGCCTGGGCGAAGCCGGACCCCGACCCTATGGCCGCTACGTTGTTCTCCGGCTCCAGAATGTCCCCCGCCCCCGAGAGCATCAGGGTCAGTCCGGAGTCGGCGACGATCATGAGAGCTTCGAGCCTGCGAAGAGCCCTGTCGGTCCTCCACTCCTTCACCAGTGACACGGCGGAGCGCATGAGGTCGCCGGAATTCTCCTCCAGGCGGCTTTCGAACCGCTCCAGGAGCGTCATGGCGTCGGCGGTGCTCCCGGCGAAGCCGGCGAGGACCGTTCCCTTGTGCAGCCGGCGGACTTTTTTCGCTCCCGCTTTTATGATCTGGTTCCCGAGGGTCACCTGGCCGTCGCCGGCCATGGCCACCTTGTCATTCTTCCGGACACAGACTATCGTCGTTCCCTTGAACATCTCCGTTGTCTCCTTTCGCCCGGGGATGGGCCAGCTCATAGCTTTTCCGCAGGTGGTCCGCCCCGACGGCGAGATAATGCTGGGTGGTGAGCAGGCTCTCGTGTCCGAGAAGCTCCTGGAGCACCCTGAGGGACGCTCCTCCTTCGAGGAGGTGGGTCGCGAAGCTGTGCCGCAGCACGTGGGGCGTCACGTTCGCCACCCCGGCCTTCAGGGCCGCCCTCCTGACGATGCGGTGAACAGTCCGGACCGCTACTGCGCCTTCCCGCTGTCCCGGGAAGACATGGCTGTTCTCCTTTGCACCGGAATCTCTCCAGTCCTCGAGGGCCCGGAGGGCGCACGTCCCGAAGGGGACGATCCGTTCCTTGCTTCCCTTGCCCAGGACCCGGACCATCCGTTCGTCCAGGTCCACATCCTGCCAGCGCAGGGCTGCGAGCTCGGCGATCCGGAGACCGCATCCATAGAGAAGTTCGAGCACCGCCGAGTCCCGGAGGGGATCCTCACCGCTCTTTCCCGCCTCCACCAGCCGGAATGCGTCCTCCCGGGAGAGAGCCCTGGGCAGCCTGGACGGGAGTTTCGGCCCCCGGACGCCTTTGGCAGGATCGGAAGGGATGAGCCCCCGGTCAAACAGGAAGGCAAACCAGCTCCGTACCGAGGAGAGCTTCCTGGCCGCCGACGTCTTCGCGTAGCCGTATCCCATCATCTCCCGAAGCCATGACCGTATGGTCTTTCCGTCCACCTCCGCCGGGGCGCTTATCCCCTGCACCTCGAGAAACTCGGCGAACTGGGCGAGGTCCACGGAGTAATTGGTCACCGTGTGGGGCGACGCCTCCTTTTCAAACCGGAGGTGATCAAAAAACAAATCGAGGGAAACGGATATCTTTTCCTGCATGAGCATATTTTAGCATCTTTTTCTAGATTCTCGATATTTTTCAAAAGAATCAATTAATGTTTTTTTCAACAGAGGCGTAAACCTCGTCCCTGACTGAAGTTTTTCTTTTCTGCACCGATTTTCTCCCATCTTTCGGGAGAAAAAATGAAGAGAAAAAACGGAGGAAAAACTGTGTTATCTGCCCGCTCCCGCGAGTTCCGCCAGGCGGGTGAGGAAGGGAGCGAAAGAGTCCTTTGCGCGCAGGGCGACCTGTTCGCACCGCAGGACCTTGTTCCGGATCTTTTTCTCCAGGGGAGGAAAGATGCCGAGGTTGACGTTCATTGGTTGAAACCGGCGCTCCAGGGCGTCTCCCAGGTAATGAAGGAGGGACCCCACGGCCGTTTCCCTTGGCCACTCGGGGAAAGGCTTCCCGAGGAGCAGGGCGGCCATGTTGAGGGCCGCGACGCACCCCATGGCGGTGCTTTCCATGTACCCCTCCACGCCGGTGATCTGGCCGGCGAGGAAGAGGTCCTCCCGCCCGTTCCGGAACCGGAGGCGGCCGTCCAGCACCGCCGGGGCGTTGACGTAGATGTTCCTGTGCATGACGCCGAAGCGGACGAATTCCGCACCGGCAAGTCCCGGGATCATCCGGAAGACCCGTTCCTGCTCGCCCCACCGGAGACTGGTCTGGAATCCCACAAGATTGTAGAGGGTCCCCTCCCTGTTGTCCTGCCGGAGCTGGGCCACGGCCCAGGCCTCTTCACC
>JAPXRK010000136.1:0-5089 GCA_033813575.1 Synergistales bacterium | reverse complement strand
CTGGGAAGAGCAGATAAGCATGATGGAAATGGTGCTCGACCCCGAGAAGCTGTCTGAAGCCGTGAGCGGCATTCGGGCACAGTTCAGCAAGTACGCCCTATAAGAGGGGAGGGAGCAATTGTGTCATACCGGATCATACATTATATAAACCAGTTCTACGCCGGCATCGGCGGAGAAGAGAAGGCTGATGTCGCTCCCGAGATCCGCGAGGGAGTCGTGGGCCCCGGAATGGCCCTGAAGGCCGCTCTTGGAACCGATGCCGAGATAGTTGCGACAGTTGTCTGCGGAGACTCCTATTTCGCTTCCAACATTGAAAAAGCTACCGCCGACATCCTCGAAATGATGAAGAAGTACAAACCCGATGCGGTCATCGCAGGTCCCGCCTTCAACGCCGGACGCTACGGCACCGCCTGCGGAGGCGTATGCGAGGCCGTTGTGAAAAAGCTCGGCATCCCCGCGGTCTCCGGAATGTTCCCCGAGAACCCCGGCGTGGAGATGTACAAAAAGAGCTTCTACATCGTGGAAACCCCGGACAGCGCCGCCGGCATGCGGAAAGCCGTTCCCGCCATGGCGAAGCTCGTCCTCAGGCTCCTGAAGGGCGAGAAGCTCGGGACTCCAGCGGAGGAAGGCTACATCGAGCGGGGCGTCAGGAAGAACAAGTTCTATGACAAGCTCGCCGCCGAGCGGGCGGTGGACATGTTCACCGCCAAGCTCAAGGGAGAGCCCTTCGTCACCGAGTATCCCATGCCCGTTTTCGACCGGGTTGCCCCCAACCCGGCGGTCAAGGACCTGAAAAACGCGGTCATCGCGCTTGTTACCTCCGGCGGCATCTGCCCCAAGGGGAATCCCGACCATATCGAGGCCTCCAGCGCCAGCAAGTTCGGTGAGTACGACATCACCGGCGTGATGGACCTCACATCCGACGGCTACTGCACGGCCCACGGCGGCTACGACGCCACCTACGCCGACCAGGACGCCGACAGGGTCCTTCCCGTGGACGTCCTTCGCGACATGGAGAAGGAAGGCGTCTTCAAGAAGCTCCACAACAAGTTCTACACCACCGTGGGCAACGGCACGGCTGTGGCCAGCGCCAAGAAGTTCGGCGCCGAGATCGCCCGGCGGCTCATCGCCGACGGAGTGACCGCGGTCATTCTCACATCCACCTGAGGAACCTGCACTCGTTGCGGCGCAACGATGGTCAAGGAAATCGAGCGTGCAGGCCTTCCCGTGGTTCACGTATGCACCATAGTACCCATCTCCCTCACCGTGGGAGCGAACAGGATCGTTCCCGCCATTGCCATCCCCCATCCTCTCGGCGACCCCACGAGGACAATGGAAGAAGAAAAGGAGATCCGGCGCCACCTGGTGGAGAAAGCCCTGAAGGCGCTTCAGACAGAAATCACCGATCAGACGGTGTTCGCCGACTGACGGTATTCCCCTGCGTGGGCCCGGAGAGTATCCGGGCCCACGCAGTTCAAGAGAGAACAGCACAAGGAGGTTGGACCCCCATGGCCACCGCAGGAATCAAAGGATACGCTTACTGCCTGAACCACGCCCCCGAAACGGGATTCCACTACGGCAACACGCCGTTCATTGAACGAGAGACGAAGGGTGAAACCGAGTTCCTTCGGGAACTGCCGTCCTGCATGCAGAAATACGAGGAAGCCCGGGACTATGCCCCCAACCAGGCCTACATCGGCGGCATCGCCCTCGAATCCCTGGAAAACACCCCGCAGCCCTGGTACGTCAACAGGATAGCCGGTGCAAACCGCTACGGGGCTTACGGTGAGATCATGCCCGAGGACGAGTTCCTCGGCCTTATGGATATATGCGACGTCTTCGACATCATCTGGCTCGAGACCTCCTTTGCCTCCTCGGTCAGGGAGAAACTCGCCGCGAGCCCGGTGATGAACGAAAAGATACTCTCCCGCCTCGAGGCGGGACACGAGCTTGCCGAGATCGAGGAAGAGGTCGCTCATAAAAAAGGACTCGCTCTCTTTTTCGGTGGCAAGGTCGTCGGGTGCGTTCGGAACGGCCACGAGGTGGACGACTGCCTCTTCGCCTACGTCCTCCTCGAAAACATCGCCTGCAAGGCGGGGGGAGTGCTCTCTCTCCTGCACCTTCTGAAGAACACGGGCATGGCGCCCGAAGAGGTGGATTTCGTCATCGAGTGCTCCGAGGAAGGCGCAGGCGACATGAACCAGAGGGCGGGGGGCAACTTCGCCAAGGCCATCGCCGAGATCGCCGGGTGCGTCAACGCCAGCGGCTGCGACGTCCGGAGCTTCTGCGCCGGTCCCGTCAACGCCATGATCGCCGGTGCGAGCCAGGTGGCTTCCGGCGCCAGGAAAAACTGCGTCGTTCTCGCCGGCGGCGCCATACCGAAGCTGTATATGAACGGCAGGGACCACGTGAAAAAGAAGATGCCGGCCCTTGAGGACTGCCTCGGAAACTTCGCCGTCCTGCTTGTCCCGGACGACGGGACACATCCCGTTCTGCGGCTCGACGTCCTCGGCAAGCACACCGTGGGCGCCGGGTCATCGCCCCAGGCCGTCACCACCGCCCTCATCCTCGATCCGCTGGAGCGGGCGGGGCTTTCCTTCATGGACGTGGACAAGTTCGCCGCGGAGCTGCACATCAACGAGATCACCCTCCCCGCCGGCGCCGGCGACGTTCCCCTGGCGAACATCAAGATGACCGCCGCCCTTGCCGTCACGAAGAAAGCCATCGAGAAGGCGGACATGATGACCTTCGTTAAGGAGCGGGGCGTTGTGGGCTTTGCCCACACCCAGGGGCACATCCCCTCCGGGGTGCCCTTCATCGGCCATGCCTGCGAAGCGCTGAAAGCCGGAACCATGAAGAGGGCCATGATCATCGGCAAGGGAAGCCTCTTCCTTGCCAGGCTCACGAACCTCGCCGACGGCGCGTCCTTCCTCCTCGAGCCTCCCTCCGGCGCAAAGGCCGCCGGTGCGGCGGTTTCCAAGGACGACATCAAGGCTCTTCTCCTGGAGGTTCTCTCTGAACTGTCCGGAAAGCTGTAGGGGGAGGTGAGCGACAATGTCCGAAATACGGAAGCTCATTGGTGAAGCCCTGGCCGAGATCGTTTCCGACGCCCGGTCGGGAGGTCCCCGGATTTCCGTGGGCCTCATGGCCATGGGCAGCGAGCTCGGGGCTGAGGAACTTGCCCGGGGAGCAAGGCTGGCCCGGGAAAATTCCTCCCGGCTCGAAGTGGTCATGATCGGCCCGAAGATCCCGGGCTTCGACGACCTGTCCTGGATCGAGACCCCGGAGTGCGAGGAAGACGTGGCGAAGGGCATGGAACAAGCTCTTTCCGACGGCAGGATTTCGGGAGCCGTTGCCCTCCACTATCCCTTCCCCCTTGGTGTCACCACCATCGGACGGGTCCTGACTCCGGGCAGGGGAAAGCCCATGATCCTGGCCTCGTCCACCGGCACCGCGGCGGTGGGCAGGGTGGAGGCCATGGTCAGGAACGCCCTGTACGGCATAGCGACCGCCAGGGCCATCGGCCTGGAAAACCCCACGGTGGGAATCCTCAACGTGGACGGCGCCCAGCTTGCCTACAAGGCCCTCAATTCCCTGAAGGAAAAGGGATACCCCATCTCCTTCGGCGCCAGCGTCCGGAAGGACGGAGGGGCGATTCTCCGGGGAAACGACATCCTTGCCGGGGCAGTGGACGTCTGCGTTACGGACACGCTGACGGGGAACGTCCTGATGAAGATGTTTTCCTCATTCACCACGGGAGGATCCTACGAATCCCTCGGATGGGGCTACGGCCCCTCGGCGGGGGAGGGGTGGGGCAAAATCATCTCCATCATCTCTAGGGCCTCCGGAGCGCCGGTCATCGCGGGCGCCCTGGAGTACACCGCCAGGGCGGCGTCGGGCGGACTGCCTGAAAAGGTGGCTGCGGAGCTTGCCGCTGCCCGGAAGGCAGGACTTGACGCCGTGCTCGAAGGGCTCGCACCGAAGGCTTCCAGTGCCGGACAGGTGACCGCTCCGCCGGCGGAACCGACCGATGAGGAGATCCACGGCGTGGACGTCCTGTCCATAGAAGACGGCGTGAAGGTCCTCTGGAAAGAGGGAATCTACGCGGAGTCCTCCATGGGCTGCACCGGTCCCGTGATCAAGGTTCCGGGAAAGCACCTCGCAGGGGCTGAGGAAATTCTCAGGGCTGCCGGATATATTTGACATTAGCGTGGGGAAGCTTGATTGAGCTTCCCCTTTCTATTTCAAAAGAATTGATCTGTGCTATACTTTTTCTCAAAGAATGAACCTATTCGGACATAGAAGGGGGTGAACGACGACCTTCAATACGCACCCTGTTTCAGATTCCACCGTTTTTTCTGTTTTTGAGGCACCCCCTTCCCGGGAGAGTCCGGAGGGGCGAAAGGTTCCGCGCTGAATAACATGAGAGGGGGAATCGCACGCTATGCAGGAAGTAATGAGAATCAACGGCGTAATCAATGGAATCGTTTGGGGACCATGGATGCTTACACTCATCGTGGGAACGGGCGTCTACCTCACGCTGGTGCTCGGACTGCCCCAGCTCCGCTATTTTTTCCTTATGTTCAAGGAAGTTTTCGGTAACCTCGGAAAGAAAAAGGAAGGAGAAGGCACGATTTCTTCCTTCGCAGCACTTTCCACCGCCCTCGCATCCACGGTCGGAACGGGAAACATCGCCGGAGTCGCAACAGCCCTTCACCTCGGCGGTCCCGGCGCTCTCTTCTGGATGCTCGTCTCCGCAGTCTTCGGCATGACCACAAAGATGGCGGAAGTTGCGCTGGCGGTCAGGTACCGCGAGAAGGACTCGGTTGGTAACTGGCGCGGGGGAACCATGTACATCCTGGAAAAGGGCGCCGGCCAGAAGTGGCTTGCATGGCTGTTCGCGCTCTTTGGATTCTTTGCATCCTTCGGAATCGGATGCGCTGTCCAGGCGAACTCCACTGCTGAGGGATTCAGCCTCGGCTTCGGCATCCCCAGTCTCTACACGGGAATCGCGGTGGCGATTCTCACCGCCCTCGTGATCATCGGCGGACTGAAGCGGATCTCCGATGTCACCACCTATCTTGTGCCC
>JAPXRK010000135.1:0-5113 GCA_033813575.1 Synergistales bacterium | reverse complement strand
GATGAAAGCAAAGCGAGAACTGAGGGAGAAAGGCATTCCGGATGGGTGGAAAGCCGGACGGTACTCCCCCTGGGGGCCTTCAGCACACCATCGAGGTACGCCTTCTGCCGGTCGGGCTGGAGGCAGGTGAAACTGCCTCCGAAGAAGCAGATTTCCACCGGTTCGGTCGCTGATGCCGCAGCCGCTTTCACATCTTTCGGGGATGGAATGCGGAACGTCCCTGTAATCTCCCCCTGGTGGCAGTAGATGCACCGCCGCGGGCAGCTCTGCATAGCAAGGAAAAAGGGAAGGCGCTTCATCGTTGTATTCCTAGACAGTGGATTCTTTCCAGCACGTTTCCCATTCCTTGAGTGTTGCCGCCCACGCGAAAAGGTCCGCCTGCCGTTCGAAGCTTGAAAGGGGGGTGGCCGTTCTTTCCCAGAAAGCCTCTCCCTTCCTGTGTTCGAGAAGATGGAAAAGCTCATGGAAAAGGGCGAATCTCTTCCACCGCTCCGGCAGCAGGCGGTTGATGAAAATACCGGCTCTTCGTCCCCTCACGATGTGAAAACCCCATGTTTCTCCGGGGAGGAGCGGGTATTCAAGGTCAATTTGTTTCCCCGTCCGATCTTCAGCCATGGCGAGAAGGCTAAATTCGTCAAGCCCCGTCCATTCAGCGGCGGCTTGGGATGCCCATTCCGGAATATGTTCCGGCGGTTCGGGAAAATGGAAGGCCTGCGTTGTATTCATGCGGGGATCAGACGATGCCGTCCGCCCTGTCCTCTTCTTCCCATCGGGAAATTGCGGCGTCAATGAGGCTTTGGACGAATTTGAGCTCTCTTGGCTTGAGTTTCTTGCTTCGATACCAGACCTCCACCTCGGGGCTCACCTGGAGTACTTCTTCAAGCTGGAGGCGGCCGGACGGAGATGAGGAAACCGTTTTCACCAGGTCCTGCACCTCCACGCCGAGAGCTTCCGCAAGGCGGTTCAGAAGCTTCATGGAGGGCATTCTCCTGTTGCTCTCGAGGGCCTGGATGTAGATTCTGCTGACTTCCGTTCTGTCCGCTAGGGCCTGCTGGGTGAGGCCAAGGGCCTTGCGAAGTGTTCTGATCCTCATACCGAGGCTCATGGCGATTCCACCTCCGATGGAGTGTTTTCTCAGGATAAATATTATTATAGCAATGATTACAATATGTTCAAGAAAAACATTCAGTAAAAAAATCATATACCCCCTTGAACTCCTTTCCCGTTCAGAATATATTAAGGGTGGGGAAGAAACAAAGGGAAATTGAACATATTTTGTGGGGAGGTATCAGCGTTGGATTTTCGTGAACTTCAGAGTCTCGTGGAAGTAATGGAAAAGGGAAGCATTTCCGCTGCGGCTGCTTCTCTGGGAATATCCCAGCCTGCCGTAAGCAAGCACATTGCAAAGCTCGAGCGGGAAATGGGGGTCAAGATTTTCGCCCGGGGGCAAAAATGCTCCAATCTTACCGTAGAGGGCGAGGTTCTCTACAAATTTGCCCGGAAGACCATTTCCCAGCTTGCCGACATTAAGAGAGACTTCTCCGATATCGCCGATGATGTCTCCGGCATCGTGAGGATAAGCGCCAGTTCCATTCCGGGAGATTTCATACTTCCCGGCCTTCTCGTGGAATTCCGAAAACTCTATCCGAATATCGAGGTTGAAGTCCGTATTTCCGATTCACGGGAAGCCATCGAAAAAATGGTGACGAGAGAATCGGATATCTCCATTACTGGCCACGGGCGCCATGCGTCCGGTTTCAACACCGTTCCCTTTGCCAGGGACGAGCTGGTTCTCCTGGTCAGGGAAGACCATCCGTTTGCGGGCAGGGAAAACGTTACCCTGAGGGATCTCGAGAACATGGATCTCGTGGGACGGGTGACCGGCTCTTCTACCTCCCGTATTTGGGAAGATGCCTTCAAGGCTCATACAGGAAAGGGAAAACACGTCTATCTCAAGTTCGGCCACGTGAGCGCTGTTGTGGAGGCCGTGAAGAAAGGGGCGGAGGGTGCGGTCATCTCCCGCCTGGCAGGCGCCGGTGAAATGGAAGGGCTTGTGATGATTCCCTTCCGGCCCTCTCTCATGAGGACCTTTTCCATCACCTACGGAACTATGACCACCAAGGCCATGGAAATGCTTCTCGACTTTCTTCTGCAAAGGAAAATGATCGGGGATGACGAATAACGCTCCGGAGGGATCCCCGGATCTTCTCCATCCTTCCTGGGATCCCGTTGAAAACGTGCGGGCCTTTCTTCGGGAAAGGGGATATCCCGATTCCATCACTTTTTCGGAAGAAACGATTTTTACCGTTGACGATGCATCTCGGGCAGTCGGCGCACCGCCCGCACATATTCTGAAAAGTCTCGTTTTCCTTGTGGACGAAGAACCCCTTCTTGTCCTCATGTCCGGAATCAACAAGGTCGATGTCAAGAAGGTGCGTTCCGCCTGCAGCGCAAAAAAAGTCCGGATGGCCGAACCTGAGTATGTCTACCGCTGGTCGGGCTTCCAAGTGGGAGGAGTCCCTCCCGTGGGTTACCCCGAGGCGATTCCCGCCCTCCTGGACGAGGACCTTTTCCTCTACCCCGTGGTTTGGGCAGCGGCAGGAAGCGATCACGCATTCTTCCCCGTTTCACCCGAGGACCTTCAGAAAATGACCGGAGGCAGAAAATGCCCCGTCCGGAAATAAAAGCGGAAGGCCCGTTTTCGGGCCTTCCGCTTTACAGTCTTTTTTCCGGTGCAAGGGCCTCAAAGGCTCCGTCAAAAGCTCTTCCGAGCAGTACCGTCGAAAGAGGCTTGAGAAAAACCTCCGCGTTGTTGAAGACAATGGCCTGAAGGATATGCCCGGAAATCGCCCCATGATCGGGTTTGTTGAAAACTCCGTGGAGATGGGGGTAAAGGGATCCTCCCCTGTAGCTGACGTTTCCGCTGAGGGATGCCAGTTCCATGATGTCCTTCACGGTCTCCGTGTTGTAGTCCCGGCCGTTGTACCACCCGAAGGTAACGGAGGAGACCATTCCTGCTGCGCTGACGATTACTGCGGAATCCACATCGCATGTCCGGCACACGTGGGCTATGGAGTCTCCGAGATCATCCCCTTCAGAAAGACGCAACGCGATCATTTCGTCAGTGGCGGCATATTTCACAGCCTATTCCCCCTTTCGGATCTTGGACTGCGATTACTTGCTTCACATCCATTGGGCACGGGATATTGCGCAAATATTCTACCACTATACCGGTTTTCTTCCAACTGTTTTCTTGGGCCATGAAAAAAGAGAGGACGCCTCCGGCGAACTCCGGAAGCATCCCCTCCTTCAGGTTGATGGGGAAAAGAGCTATTCCTCCAGCAGATAGGACTGCAGTTCCTGCAGAGAAAGGCCCGAACCAAGGGCAACGGCGAGTTTCAGCCGTGCCTGGATCGGCCTGAGTCCCCCTCCGTCGAGTACCCCGATTTCCAGGAGCCGGGCCATGTTTCCTTCAAAGGTGTAGGGCATTCCCCTTGTATGGCCTTTGGGGCAGCGGGAAGTGATCACCACCGGGATGTTGTCTTTTACGAGCTTTTTGATGTGGGGGATCCATGAAGGAGGGACATTTCCGTTTCCGAAACCTCCAATGACCAGCCCATCGAGCTCCCTTTTCTCGTCGGAGGCGAGAAATTCCACCATTTTGTCATTTGCGCCGAGGGATGCGTAAAGCAGTTCCACGTCCCTCGCGGGGCTGCCTTTTTCTTCGAGGACCTTGGCGCGGCGCTTCTGTCTCAGTATGTCCACCCTGTCGCCGATAAACTGGGCAACGGGGCCCCTGTCGGGAGCGGAAAAGGAATTTTTCCGCTGGCTCGCGTCCTCCGTTATTTCCGATGCAGCGAAAATCTGGTCCTGAAGGCAGACGAGGACACCCATTCCCCAGCATTCCCTGGAAAGGGATGCCAGGACCGACTGGTACAGGTTGATGGACGCCTCGGATCCCCTGCTGTCGGAAGGCAGGCTCGCGGCAGTGAAGATGACCGGCTGGGGGTAGGCCCAATAGAGGTCCGTGAGATAGGCCATTTCCTCGAGGGTGTCGCTTCCGCAGGTGACCACGATTCCATCGGCTCCTTCGACGACGGTTTTCGAGAGAATCTGGACCAGGTCCGCCGTCATGCGGATGGTATAATGGCTGCTCGGCTGGCGGCTCCAGTCAACGACGAAAACCTTCCCGGCCAGTTCGGTGGGAATCCATGACAGCATTTCCTCGGCGGTGACCGTCGGCTGGCACGAGTTCGTCTGGGGATTGAATTTCATCCCGATCTGCCCGCCTGCGAGAACCAGCGCTACTTTTCCCCGGTTGGACATGTTTTTTCCTCCTCCCCGAACTTCACTATCCGGGCAAGTTTAACACTAAACGGCTGCAAAAAGCACACGCGGCGGAAGGGGGCTTTCCCGCTCCCCTTAGAACCCGAGATCTTCCCCCACAAGGATGACATGTGTTTTTCTGCCGCCCGTAGCCCGCTCAAGAATGAGAAGCGCCTTGCATACCCTTTCCTCGGAAGAGCAGTTCACGCAGTAGCCGGTTTTCGTGCAGGGGGTTTGAAGTCCGAGCCGGAGAGCGTTGGGGGGAGTCGCGGTATTCCTGGTCCGGGAGATGGCCTCGTCAATGTCGGCGGTAACCTTGTTCATCCCTATGACGAAGATAAGCGTGTTTTTCCCCCAGGCCATGCCGCTGACCCTGTTGCCGTTCCCGTCGATGTTCACGAGCATTCCATCCCTGGTCACGGCGTTTGAGCTCGTCAGGAAGAAATCCGCGAGGAGTTCGTCCTGGAGCCTCTGGAGCCTTTCTTCCCCGGAAAGGGAGGGATCCCAGTGATGAATGACATGGCATCCCCTTTGGGCAAGGGCTTCCATGGCACCGATTTCCCTTATGGTGACGCTCCCCGGGACTCCGACGGAGGAGCCTGCGGGGATCAGATTCAGCACTTCCTCCAGGGCTTCTTCCCTCGAATCCGCGTATTTCGCTACAAATCCCTTCGCCGCAAGATTAGCAGCCACTGCGGGACCCAGGGTTCTCCAGTGCTTTTTCCGGGCAGTATCAAAAGGACTTCCGTTCATGACTCTTCCTCCTTGAGTGCCTTGTGTTGTATTC
>JAPXRK010000134.1:0-5259 GCA_033813575.1 Synergistales bacterium | reverse complement strand
GGAGAGGGCGGCATCCGCCGTCATCTCCGGCGTCATGGTGTAGGGAAGGTTCATGGGCAGGAAGGCGATGGAAATATCCTTCAGATCCTTCATCTCGGGGATGTTCTCCGTGTCGCCCGCTACGTAGAGCCGTGTGTCGCCGAAGGTGAGAACGTAGCCGTTGTGCTCTCCCTTCGGATGGAACGGCTGGCCGTTGTCCCGCTTGTGAACGATATTGTAGGCCGGCACGGCTTCCACTTTTATGCCGAGGACTTTCTTTGATTCTCCGTTGCCGATTATGCGCCCTTTGCCCAGGGCAGCCGCGCTTTTCCTGTTCAGCACGATATCGGTCTCATCGGTGACGATGTGCATCAGCGCCTCTGTATCCAGGTGGTCCTGGTGTTCATGGGTAATCAGCACCGCATCGGCCTTCGGCAGGGCGGAATAGTCGGCGACCTTGCTGTAGGGATCCACGTGAAGCACCCTGCCTCCGAAAGAGACCATCAGGGTCCCGTGGCCGAGAAAGGTTATGGTCACCTCTCCGGCGGAAGTCCGGAACACGTCTTCCTCAAAACCTGCCGCCGAAGCGGCCCCGCAGAGCCACAGGCCTCCCAGAAACATGGAGACCATCGCGACGGAAATCAGTTTCAGCATTCTTCACTCCCCCTTGAATTCATAAATTTTCTGACGATATTATATCAAAGAGGGTACAACAGCAGTATCGCGGATTTGTTTCCGCTGGCTGCCGGACGGCCGCGGAATGGGAAGTCCGGGCGGAGACGGGGCGGACTTCCCGGGGATGATGGAAATGCAATAAAAAAAGGCGGGGCCTGAACCCCGCCTTTTTTTCGAGCAGTTATTTGAAGAGCAGATTCGGAAGCCAGGTGACCAGTTTCGGGAAGGCGATGCACAGCGCCAGGCAGACAAGCTGCGTCGTGACGAAAGGAATAATGGAGCGGTAAATGTCCGACATGGTGACTTCCTTCGGGGCGATGCCCTTCATCATGAACAGCATGGTGCCGAAGGGGGGTGTCAGGTATCCCGTCTGGGTGTTGACTGCATACAGCACTCCCAGCCACAGGGGATCGAAGCCATACAGCGGCAGGAGGGGCAGTATGATGGGAAGGGTGATCATGAGGATGCTCCATGCGTCGATGACGCACCCGAGCAGGAACCAGACGACCTGTATGCCGATCAGCATAGCCCACCAGCCGACCTGGTATTCCTGGACGAGACCGACCACCATCCTGGAGGCTCCAAGGCCCATGTAGACTGCAGCGAAACCCTGGGCGGCGAAGAGGATCCACATCATGAAGCCCTGAACCTGGATGGTGGTGTAGGCCACGTTCTTTATCAGGTCCCAGGTCAGCCGCCCGTGGATGGCACTGCAGACGAACGCGCCGAAAGCTCCGACTGCTGCGGCCTCCGTCGGGGTGGCGATGCCGGTGTAGATGGATCCGAGGACAGCGGTGATAAGGAGAAGGGGAAGGATGACTCCCTTGAGAGAGGCGATCTTCGCTTCCCAGTTGGCCCTCTCTTCCACGGGAATGGCCGGTCCCATTTTCGGATTGATATAGCACCTCAGCAAAATGTAGCCGATGATCAGGAAGGAACAGAGCAGACCAGCAGCCATACCGCCGGCGAAGAGCCCGCCGATGGACACCTGGGCCATGGTTCCGTAGAGCACCAGCGCAATGCTGGGGGGGATGAGGGGGCCAAGAACTCCTCCGGCCAGGATGCAGCCGGTGGCGATCCTCTTGTCGTACCCTCTCTTCAGCATCTCGGGAAGCGCCATGACGCCCATCATGACGACTCCGGTGGAGGCAATGCCGGACATGGCTGCTATCAGCGTGCAGGCGAGGACGGTACCCACCGCCAGCCCTCCCTTGATGCCCCCGGACCACCGGTACATCATCTCGTAGAGGTCTTCGGCCACGCCGGAACGCTCCAGCACCACCGCCATGAGAACGAAAAGGGGTGCCGCCACAAGGGTCGTGCTGGACATCATGGAAAAGGTCCTGGCCAGAATGATGAAAAGCGATTCGGGGCCCCAGAACACGCCAGTGAACACCACGGCCAGCCCGCCGAGCACGAATGCCACGGGAAGGCCTGCCGCCAGCAGAAGGAGCATACTGCCGAAGAGCAGAATTGAAATGAGTTCTATGCTCATCACGTCACCTCAGTTCCCGGCGGCGGCTTCAGCATCCGCAGCGACGACAAGCTCCCGCCCGGTCACGGCCAGGTAGGCGTCTTTTATGGTCTTGGTCATCCCCTGGAGCAGCATGAGAATAGCGGCGAAGGGAATGGTCATCTTGATGGGCCAGACGTACGGCCCCCACGTGCTGTCCGAGAATTCATTCAGCTTAAAGCTCTCCCATGCCCAGGGAACGCTCTTCCAGATCAAAACTCCCACAAAGACATAGAACATGGTCCAGGTGCAGAGGTCGATGACCGCCCTTGCACGCTTGGAAAAACGGATATAAAAAACCTCGACGTTCACGAAGGCGCCCCTCTGCAGGGCATAGGCTCCCCCGATAATGAAATGGGCGCCGTACAGCATGCAGGACGTCTCGTGGGCCCAGATGGTAGGGCGCGTGAAATAGTACCGCATGACAACTTCGTACACCAGGACGAGCATCGTCGGATAAATAAGAAAGCCCGCAATCTTTCCGATCCTGTCGACCAAGGTCTCGACACATTGAATAAAACCCGTTAGAAACCGCAACCGCATCACCTCATCGAAAACTCGGGTTGTTGAAATTTAAGAAAAACCCCCTCCCCGAAGAGAGGGGGTTATTTCCTGGACCGATTCTTATTTAATGTAGCCGTAATCCTTCATGAACTGCTTGATGATTTCGATAGCCTTGACGACCCTCGGGTCCTTCGGTCCCTGTTCTTTGGCTACCTTGTCGAGGTAGGGGATGGTGAACTCGTTGGTTATCCTGGCCACATCCTCGGGGCTGAACTCGGAGTAGGTGACCCCCCACTCCTTGAAAGACTTGTTGAACATCTCCCGCTCTTCCATGGTGACGGCGTCCATGTAATCCGTGTTGAACGCGAGGGCTGCCGTCTCCACGATGGCCTGGAGATCGGCGGGAAGCTCGTCCCATGCCTTCTTGGAAGCCCAGAGCTCCATTCCCTGGGGCACCTGGAAAGCAGGACCGATGAAGTACTTGCACACTTCGTAGAGCTTCAGGTCGCGGAACAGCCACCAGGCGGTGCCGCTGCCGTCGAGGGTGCCCATGGCGATGGCCATGTAGGTCTCCGGGTGGGGAAGCATGACCGGGGAGGCGCCGAAGTGCTCCACGAAATCGGACATGGAGCCGAAGAAACGGACTTTGAATCCCTTGAGGTCTTCCAGGGTGTTGATGGGCTTCTTGCTCCAGAAGTAAGTGTTGCCGACGCTGTGGCATCCGAGATACTTGATGCCCCGCTCGTTCAGGGCCTCAGCCACCAGTTCGTCGAGTCCCCTGTGATGGAAGAGTTCGTTGAACTCGTCGTTGGAACGGGTGACAAAGGGGGGCATGTTGGGCGCCGTGACCCATCCCATGGGGATAGCACCCCTGAAGAACAGGGAGCTGGTGTTGGAGATCTGGATCATGTTCGCCTGGAGGGCTTTGTCGACTTCCGCGTAGTCCACCAGTTCGCCGGCATAGTGGAGGCTTATCTTCAGCCTGCCGCCGGACATCTTTTCCACTCTTTCGATAAAGGGCTTGATGACGGATTCAACTGCAAGGGACCCGGGGGTATGGTGACTCTGGAACTTCCAGTTGATGACATCCGCCGCCGAGGCCTGCTCAATGCCGCCGATAAACAGAACGCCGAAAAGTACCGCCGCTGCAACTCCAATCGAAGCCAGTTTCCAATGTTTCATCAAAGCACCTCCTTCAGATTTTCTGATCCGGCCCCATCGTCCTTTTCCGAGAAGCTATCACCTCCCTGCCCGCACCGGGCGGCCCTGAAGGAAATATTCCGGAGGCCGGCGGCAGGACGTTTGAAAAGATAGATGAACCTCTGCGGGGCAGGATCTTCCCCGCCAAAGAAAAAACCGCCTTGTTCAGAAACGGGAAACCACTCCGGGAAAAACGAACCGCCGTGCCGGAAGCCCTTTATCAGAGGACATCAGACAGAACGGCGCGTTTTTTCCTTTTTTGCGTCGACCCCCCGGAATGCTTTTCAAGAGAGTGCATAACTGGATACAGCTGTAAAGATACAATTTTCGGATTGTCTAGGAACTGAATTATTTCGCCCTTTACTCTATTTCGTCAGTAGTGTAATCTCTCAAAATTACGAAGTCAAGCCGGACAGGTGCTCCTGTTTTCACGGGCAGGAGGGAGTATCCCCGGTGCCCGCCGGATCCTTCCTTTGCCCCCGGAAGCGCCCCGCTCCTCCTGTCCTCCCATTCTGGGCTGGATGAAATACGGCATTTCGCCGAAAGGGATTCTTTAACAATCTGCTAGAATAATGGGCAAATCCGAACCCCCGACACGGAAAGGATGAGACGAGAAATGAGAAAAAACCTTTTCGCCCTGTTCCTGACAGCAACCCTCCTTGCCCTTTGCCCCGTACCCCCGGCGGCGGCCGGGACCTTCGACCCGGAAGCCTTCGCCGGACCGAAGGTCAGGGACCTCTACCTGGTGATCATCCGTGACCCGGACGCCCAGCTCCTGGCCCTGGAACGGGGAAAGGCGGACATCCTGGGGGATCTCCACCGTCCCGTGGACGTGGACGCCCTTTCCCAAAACCCCGCCGTGGATCTCTCCATCGCCTCGGGCTTCCACGGCTTCTTTCTCGGGTTCAACGTGCGGACCTTCCCGTGGAACAGCCTTGAACTCCGCAGAAGCGCCTGGCAGGCCCTTCCCAGGGAACGGATGGTCCGGGATCTCTTCGCAGGGTACGCCGAGCCCCTTTCCACCTTTCTTCCGCCGGTGTCTCCCTACTTCGAGCCGAACGTGACGGCCTATCCCCACGATCCCGCAGCGGCCAGGAAGCGCCTCGCCGACGCGGGATGGACCTGGGGGCCCGACGGCGTCCTCGTCTCGCCCGACGGCAGGAAGATCCCTCCCCAGAAGCTCCTCTGCCCAACAGCATCCACCGCCCCCACCACCGCCGAGATCGCGGTGCGCATGGCCGAAGCCCTGACCGCAGTCGGCATACCGGTCGAAGCGGAGCCCATGGACTTCTCCACCATGATCTCCCGGCTGGACGAACGGGATTTCCAGATGTACGTCCTCGCGTGGCAGATGACCCGGGATCCCGACTCCCTCTACGCCTTCTACT
>JAPXRK010000133.1:0-5282 GCA_033813575.1 Synergistales bacterium | reverse complement strand
GATGTTCCCCCCTCTTCGGAGACGCCACGGCAGACGGCTTCCATGACGCCGCCCCTTCCGCCGCAGACCACGGTGCATCCGGCCCGGGCGAGGAGGCGTCCCACCTCCCGGGCCAGTTCGTACGTTTCGGGAGACGCAGTGGACGTTCCGATGACTGAAATGACGGGGGCTCTTTCCATTCCGGATTCGCTCCTTTCCGAGAGTTCTTTTTTAAACCGCCATTCCGGCGCTCCGGGTGCCGAACAGCCTCCCGAGGAAAATAACGGCGCCGAGGCTCAGGATGCTGAAGAGGACCAACAGGGTGGTGGCCGCGCAGGCGAAACCCGTGCTCACGTAGAACGCCTGGTAGAGGACGACGGGGTAGGTCTGGCTTGCCGATCCGGTGACCATGACCGCGAGCTGGAATTCCCCGAGGGACATGGCGAAGGTCATGATGGCCCCCGAGAGAAGCCCGGGGACGAGGTTCGGCACGAGGACGCGGGTGGCGAGGAAGAAAGGTGACGCCCCGAGGGACGTGCCCGCTTCTTCAAGCACGGTCCAGTTCAGCATGTCCATGTTGGCCATGAGGGGGCGGAGCATGAAGGGGAGGGTGTACACCAGGTGGGCCCCCAGAAGGAGCTGCCACGTCCCTACCAGGGAAAAGGAGGGCCAGTTGAAGCCCTGGACGAGACCGAGGCCCATGACCACCGGGGGAATGGCGATGGGAAGCAGGATGACGAACTCGAAGGCCCGCCGGAGCCATTTTTTCCCGAGGACGGACACGGCGTAGACGGAGCATATCCCCACGACCGCGTTGGTGAAGACCGTGAGACATGCCACAAGGAGGCTCATCCCCATGGCCCGGACGTACATGGTCTTGGAGAACAGGTCGGCATACCACCTGAAGGTGAAGCCGGTGGGCAGCAGCGTGCCGAACCACTTCTCGCCGAAGGACCCGGCAAGAATGAGGGCAAGGGGCGCAAGCACGTAGGCGAACCAGCAGATGCCTCCCGAAAGCCACAGGGCTCGACGCAGCATGACCGGAACTCCTTTCCCAAAAAACTGTTTTACGGTTGTTTTACGGTTATTGTAGCAAAGAAACGCAACGGCGGTGTAACGGTTTCATTCAACCGGACCCTTTCTTTCGGAAAAGTGATCTTTTGGTCAGTCTGGATCGTGAAAAAATATTCTTCTTTCCCTATGCTGAAAATCACGTATAATAAATCTGATGCATAGATGCATCCATCATATTTTTCGGAGGTGTCACCATGTCAGAACTGCAAAAGACGCAGGAAAGAAGCAGAAGCGAGACTCTCAGCGTGCTTCTGGGAGCGGCGTTCCTCATGGCCACGTCGGCCATCGGGCCGGGTTTCCTCACCCAGACGATTTCCTTCACCAATGAACTGAAAGCGACCTTTGCCTTCGCGATCCTCCTCTCCATCCTCATCGACATCGTGGTGCAGCTGAACATCTGGCGGATCCTCGCCGTCTCCGGCATGAGGGCCCAGGACGTGGCCAACAAGGTCCTTCCGGGGCTTGGGTACTTCCTCGCCTTTGCCGTGGCACTGGGCGGCCTGGCGTTCAACGTCGGCAACGTGGGCGGAGCGGCCCTCGGCTTCGAGGTGCTCTTCGGGACCGACCAGATGATGGGCGCCGTCATCAGCGCGGCCATTGCCATCACCATCTTCCTCTGGAAGGACCTCGGCAAGGCCATGGACAAGTTTACCCAGATCCTCGGCTTCCTGATGCTCGCCCTGGTGTTCTACGTTGTGTTCGTAACGAAACCTCCCGTCATGGAGACGGTGAATGAAATGGTGAAGCCCTTCACCGATATGAACCTCCTGAAGGAGTACAAGTGGCTCGTGGTGCTCACCCTCGTGGGCGGAACCGTGGGCGGCTACATCACCTTTTCCGGCGCCCACAGGATCATTGACGCGGGTATCACCGGCAAGGAACACCTTGGCGAGATCAGCAGAGGATCCATCAACGGCATCGCCATCACCGGCGTCATGCGCTACCTTCTGTTCCTCGCCTTCCTCGGGGTGGTCCTTCTCGGTACCGAGATCGACATGAAAAACCCCGTGGCATCGGCCTTCCAGATCGGTGCCGGCCCTCTCGGATACAGGATCGCCGGAGTGGTCCTCTGGGCGGCGGCCATCACGTCCGTGGTCGGGGCCTCCTATACCTCCGTCTCCTTCCTCCGGACACTCTTCGGTGTCATAGACAAGTACTACCGGTTCTGGATCATCGGTTTCATCATTGCGTCAACGTCCATCCTCACCCTCGTCGGCCGCCCCGTGAAGCTCCTCATCGTCGCCGGGTCCCTCAACGGCCTCATCCTTCCCCTGTCCCTGGGCTGCGTCCTCCTTGCCGCCTACAAAAAGGAAGTCGTGAAGGATTACGTCCATCCCATGTGGATGACGCTGCTCGGCTGGGTCATCGTGGTCTTCACCGCCTGGATGGGCTTCAATTCCTTTGCCGGCATACTGAAGCTGTTCCAGTAGGAGGTGGGCGATTCCAGCCGGACATGGAGGTGATTGAAGGTTGGATGACAAAAAGTATCCCCGGATTCTGACCGCGGGCGACGGATGCGTGGTGGCGGAATTCGGCGACTCCATCGATATGGAGATCAATTCCCGGGCAGCCGCCCTCGGGAACGAGGTGATGAGGCTCGGTCTTCCCGGAGTGCTTGACGCCGTTCCCACCTACCGCTCCCTGGCGGTGTACTTCGACCCGGTGGCGACGGATGTGAAGCGGCTCTACTCAAGGCTGGAGGAGCTGTGCGGGAAAGAAGAGTCGGCCGCGGTCCATGAAAAGCGGCGGACCATAGTGGTTCCCACCCTCTACGGGGGAGAATGGGGCCCCGACCTCGACGAGGTGGCCAAACACACCGGCTTTTCTCCGGAAGAGGTCGTTCGCCGTCATTCGGGCCTTGACTGTTACTGCTTCATGCTGGGTTTTACCCCCGGTTTTCCCTACCTCGGCGGCATGGACCCGGCTCTTGAAACGCCCCGGCTGAAGAACCCCCGGGAGGTCATCCCCGCCGGAGCGGTGGCCATCGGCGGAAAGCAGACCGGCATCTATTCCATTGCGAGCCCCGGAGGGTGGAGGCTCATCGGCAGGACGCCCATGCGCCTCTTCGACCCCGACAGGGATCCGCCCATTTTCCTCGAGGCGGGTATGTGGATCCGGTTCCGTCCCATCGAAAAGGCGGAATTCGACGAAATCGAGGCGGCGTCGCACAAGGGAAGCTACCGTCCCGTCATCCTCGAGGAAGAGGAGGCGTCGTCATGAGCGCCCTTGTGCTGGAATGCAGGCTTCCCGGCATGCTCACCACCGTCCAGGACGGCGGCAGGTGGGGATACCAGGGAAAGGGGATGCCCGTGGCGGGAGCTATGGACCTTCCGTCCTTCAGGAGAGGAAACGTCCTTGTCGGCAATGACGAGAACGACGGTGCCCTCGAGGTGACCCTTCTCGGGCCGACACTCTTCGTGGCTGAAGGCGAGGGGATGGTCGCGGTGACGGGAGCGGACCTCGGCTTCCAGCTCAACGGCCGGCCGGCCCCCATGTGGACTGCCGTCGCCGTCGGCGCGGGGGACGTCCTGTCCTTCTCCGGCCCCCTGTCAGGATGCCGCGCCTATCTTTGCTTTTCAGGAGGTGTGGACGTGCCTCCCGTCATGGAGAGCAGGTCCACCTACACCAGGGCCAGGGTCGGGGGGTTCCAGGGCCGTGCCCTGAAAAAAGGAGACCTTCTCCGCTGCGGCGAGCCCCTGCCCCTGTGGAGAAAGTGCGAAGGGCTCGTGTGCCCGGAGGCACTTCGGCCCGCCTATTCGCCTGACGTTCCTCTCCGGGTCGTTCCCGGACCCCAGGACGACCTCTTCACCGAAAAAGGAAAAGAGACCTTTTACGGATCGGATTACGCGGTCTCCAACAGCGCCGACAGAATGGGATACCGCATGGACGGGCCTGAAATCGAGCATACCGGTGCGGCGGACATCATCTCGGACGCCATCCCCCTCGGGGCGGTGCAGGTGCCGGGCCACGGCCAGCCCATCGTCATGCTGGCGGACAGGCAGACCACGGGAGGGTACACCAAGATCGGCGTAGTCTGCTCGGTGGACATCGCCGCCCTGTCCCAGCGGCTTCCGGGGCAGAAGGTCCGCTTTCAGAAAATAGCCCTCGACGATGCCCTGGCCATCGCCCGCGAAGAGGCGGGGAAAAGGGAGGAACTGCGCCGCCTGAGGGCTGAGTGGCGGTCCGCTCCAAAGGAGCCCGTTCCGCTGCCGGCGGCCGGGCCGGACCTTCCCTCCCGGGGTGAGGCGCTGATCCGGGTGGACGGCGAAGAGCACAGAATTTCGTGGGAAGAGATCCGGGAGGTGGAATGATGTCAAGAATTGACCTGAACAGCGACCTCGGCGAGAGTTTCGGCCCGTGGAAGATGGGCATGGACGCCGAGGTCATGGAAAGCGTCTGTTCCGCAAACGTGGCCTGCGGTTTCCACGCGGGCGACGCGGAAGTGATGATCAAAACGGTGAAGGCGGCCAAGGCCGCCGGCGTGGCCGTGGGAGCCCACCCCGGACACCCCGACCTCCAGGGGTTCGGGCGCCGGACCATGGCCGTCACCCCTGACGAAGCCTATGCCTACACCCTCTACCAGATAGGGGCCCTCAAGGCGGTCTGCGCCGCCCAGGGCGTGCCCCTCGAGCACGTGAAGGCCCACGGGGCCCTGTACAACCAGGCCGCCAAGGACTTTGCCCTGGCGAAGGCCATAGCGCAGGCGACGAAGGACGCCGGGGGAGACCTCATTCTCCTCGGCCTGGCGAATTCCCTCTTCGAGCAGGCCGCCGCCGACGTGGGCGTCCTGTATGCCGCCGAGGCCTTCGCGGACCGGGGGTACATGGACGACGGCTCCCTCGTCCCGAGAAGCAAGCCGGGCGCCTTCGTACACGACCTGAAGGAAGCGGGGGAGCGGATGGTGCGCCTCGTGAAGGAGGGGGTCATCCGCTCGGCGGATGGAAAGGACATCCACCTCGCGGCCCACTCCATCTGTCTCCACGGCGACAATCCCGCTGCGGTGGAGATGGCCCGCCATATCCGGAAAACCCTCGAGGCGAACGGGGTGGAAGTGAGAAAAATACGGGAGGTGCTGAAGGGATGAAGGCCTTCGATTACGCCGGCGTTTCGCCCAGGGAAGTCCGGCAGATGATCCGGGAGGGAAAATGGACCCTTCCGACCCCGGGCATGTGCAAGGGGCACGTCCAGGGAAACCTGGTGATCCTGCCCAGGGACCTGGCCTACGATTT
>JAPXRK010000132.1:986-5312 GCA_033813575.1 Synergistales bacterium | reverse complement strand
GCGGAGAAGGGTCTGGAGCAGTTTTCTGTGCCCTTCGTCAAGGGGTGAAAGGGGGTCTGCGGGATCAGGGGCCGGAAGCGGTTCAGCGGACTCTTCATCCTCCGATGAAAAGATCTTCCGAAGGATTCCTCCCACCCGCCGTGTCTCCTCCTCGCGGAGGCGGATGAGATCCATGTCCAGGGAAAAGGTTTCCGGAACCGGCTGACGAGCCTGTACCGCCCGGGACGTTCCCGTCACGGCGGCGTGGATATTCCGTGCTGCCTGGTCCCGTTCCAGGCCGAGGTATGCGTAAAGCTTCTCCACCTGTCGGACTTCCGCGGGATCCACCCTTCCGTCTGCAGAAGCGACGGAAGCAAGGACGCGCCCCATTGCAGCCTTTTCATCCGGGGAAAGGGGATCAAGAACTCCCCGAAGCCCGGCGGCTGTCTGGGGTACCGAGGAACACCAGAGGAGCAGCGCCTCCAGGGAGGCCTTCTCTTCGCCGGAAAGGGTGCCCTTTTCCGGAAGGAACGACCGGATGGCGTTCATCTCTTCTTCCGACACCCCGCCGGCTGCCTGGGCAGTGAGGCTCCCCAGGCGTATAAGTGCAGCCGCCAGGGCGAATTCCGCCGGGGAGGAGGGGCGGACGAAGGGGGAGAAAAGGGCGATTTTCCCCCTGGGCGACGGACGGAGGCCGTGGATCCGCACATCGGGCGCCATGCCGAAACCGAATGTTTCAAGGGTCTCCGCCAGTTCTTCAGACCGCTTCAGGTCCATTTTGGGCGGGACTGGCCGCCCGAGAGCCCCGAAAACAGCTTCAGCCTCCACAAGGCGCATCTCTCTCCCGCACAGGCGGGCGAGGCGTTCCCGCACTCCTTCCCCCGCGGGAGCCTCCGCGAGGAGATCCCGGGGCAGGAGGGCCGCCGCTCCCGGTGCCTCAGGGCTGCCTCCCTTTGCGATGTGCCTGCAGTAGGCCTCCAGTTCGTCGGCGCACCGGCCTGCGATGGCGGCGATCTTCTTCAGGGGGCTCTTGAGGATAAAGGGATTGGGAAGGCCGGGGATCCGAAGACGGAGCCCGTCTCCCAGTGAGGGGCTCGCTGCCTTGTAGGTGAGGGTCAGGGAGGTCTTCGTGGAACGGATGATCATGCCGTCGCCGAATTTTTCCCTGTAGCGCACGGCAAAAAGCTTCCGGAAGAGGTCGGGGCATCGCCTTGCAGCGGTTTTCAGCCCCTGTTCCGGATTTAGGATCAGCCACTGGAGGGCTGTGTCAGGGGGTATGGGCATCTCGGCGGCTGCATACCGGGCGAGAACGGCCGCGAAGGGTTCGGCGCAGTACCTGTCTGAAAAGTCCACGTAGGGAGGCTGTTCGTCAGGCTTGCCGTAGAGCACCCACTCAACGGCGAGGAGGTTGCGGCAATACCCCCGAAACCCGCGGTTCTCACCGTATATGGCGAGCAGGCGGAGCAGTTCACGGACGATCTCTCCCCTTTCCTCAGGTGAAACCAGCCGGCGCTGCCCGTCCACGAGCAGCCTCCGCTCAAGGCCGTAGAAGAAAAGGAAGACGTAGGCGATATCTGCCGACGGGTCGCTTCTCCTCCCCGAGAGCCATGAAAGATACGCTCCCCGCTGCCCGGGTGAGAGTTTTCCGTAGTCGGGGAAGGAATCCTCCACAGTTTCATGCGGACTCACTCCCGGTTCAGCCTTCAGGTCGGTATTGATGAGGCAGGGGTCGTTGAATCCCGTGTAGTCGAGGAGTTTCCCCCCTACATATACAAGCCCCCCGGGTATAGTATACCCGTTCACCTCGGGGGTCTTGTCAGCGCTGAACCACTGTGCAGGAGCTCCCCGGGGAAGTTCGACCCGGACAGCGCCGGGAGCCGGTCCGTCCTTTCCCTGCTTCCGGACGGCCGAATGTCTGCGGAGGGCCCGCACTCCCTTGTATAAAAAAAAGATGGCAAGAATAAGAAGAAACAGCTCCACCGCGGATACCTCTTTTCGGATTTTCGGATCGGGCCGCCGGATCCTTCCACGGCTGCCGGCTTCAGTAAGGACACAATACAGAACAGGGCTGAACAACGCTATTGTAACCCATGAAAGCGGTGCAAAAACAGGCCGGGATGAACAGGAAGCATTTTTATACTCAAAAGAACCGACATTTCCGCCTCCATATCCCTGCAAGGTTATTATTCTGAATGCCCTTCTGCCGGACTCTTTTTCAGTGCCGCTGATCCGCGGAGAAAACAGAACGCTGCCGGTTCATGAATCGGCATTCCTTAAAAAAATACATGACAGAATTATATGACTATACTTGACATATTCTTCGCGCATCTATTATATTCGTACATTATATCTGAATTTTCTTTTTATTTAACGATCCCGTATTCCCCTTTTTGAACGACTTCAGCCGAAGAAAAGTTGTTCAGGAGAGAAGCCGGACAGCTTCTCAGCTTTCAGTGTCGGGGAGGGATGAGTTATGAAGAGATGGACAGGTCTGAAAATATATTTCATATCCTTTTTTTTGCTCGCGGGAATAACAGCGGCTTCACTGCCCGCAGCTGCCGCTGTACTTACTGTAGGGCCGGGTGAAACGTACACGGTGATCCAGGATGCCGTAGACGCCGCCGCTCCCGGAGACACGATACAGGTACGGGCCGGAACCTATGTTGAGGACATCCGCATCAGCACAAACAATCTTGCCCTGGTTTCCGCCGACGGGGCCGGACTCGCCGTCATCGAAGGCGCCGGAACACGTGACGGAGTGATACAGGTGGACACCGACCTGGGGGTGACTGTCGACGGCTTCAGGTTTCTTCCAGGCCCCACGGGAATTTGGGGCATCTACCACAATGGAGGGGCACCGGTTACTGATATCACCATAACCGGCAACATCTTTGAGGATTTCAGCTCCAGGTTCGATTCCGCTGGATTCCGCGGGGTATGGTTCTACATGACGGGTGCGGACTTCACGTTCACCGGCAACACCATGACCAGGTGCGAAACAGGAGTGTATGTTTCAGGATTCGAAGGATGCACCATCAGGATCAACGGCAACTCCGCAGAAAACTGCATCAACGGGCTGCGCGTCGCAGGGCTTGATTTCAATGCCCGTGTTACTGACGCGGAAATCATAGGCAACCGGGTAACGAGGGCCTCGTTATCCGGATTCGGGGAAACGGGAATTTTTATCCGGTCTCCCGAGGACACGACACGAATTTCGGACAACACGGTGAGGGGCCCCTACATGCATGGAATATCCATCGACAATCTCGGTGACAGAGGCCGGGAACCGGCGGTGGTGTTCGTGGAGAGAAATTTTATTTCAGGGTCGGAATACGGGCTGTACTTCGACGATCTCGTCTATGACATTCCCGCAGAGGTAACAGTGCGCTTCAACGTGGTGAACGACGTCGATTACGGCATTTACACACGGAATTTCAGTTATGCGTCCCACCCGCTGACATCCGTTCTTTTCCGTGGAAACAGTATAGAGGATGCTTCACTCTATGGTTTTTTCAACGTCAGCACGGAACTTGTTGATGCAGGGGAAAACTGGTGGGGAGACGCCAGCGGCCCATTCGACGACAAGACCCTGCCAGGGACCCCGGACTACAATAACCCCGCCGGAACGGGAAGCAGGGTATCGGAGTACGTGGGTTACGATCCATGGCAGACTGAACAACCCGGACCGGCAAGGCCTGTACTTCTCTCTCCCACTGACGGTTCGACAGGCGTCTCCCTGACGCCGACTCTCGAGACAGAACCCTTTTTTTCGGAGATGCCCCTCTTTCACGCCGCCACCATGTGGCAGGTGGGGACTGCAGCGGACTTGTCCTCCGGCATGGTGGTCGACAGTGCCAGCATGACGCAGCTCACATCATTTGCCGTCCCGCCGGGAGGCCTTGCCCCGGGAACCAGGTATTACTGGCGTGTGCGGTTCGCTGATTCAGGTGAGGTGCTCTCGGAATGGTCGGAAATCTGGTCGTTCACCACCGGAGGGTCTTCGGGGGGAGGCGGAGGAGGGGGCTGTTCTGCCGGCTCCTTCACTAACGGGATCCTGCTGCTCCTTCTGCCGCTGATGCTGGTGAATCTGAGAAAGTAGAAGCCGGAATTTTTCTGACCTGAAAGGATGGCGGGCGGATTCTGCAGAAGCTTCCGGGGAGGAGGGCTTCTGCGCGGCGGTATGCCCGGCCGGACTGCTGGAGAATCATAAACGAGGAATATGAAAAGATTTACAGGTACACGGAATGCGTGATTTCCATGTACAGAACCGGATTTTGAAAGCGAGAGGAGGAGTCAGTTCCATGAGATATTTCCGAAAACGGGAAGCGGCTCTTTTAAGCCTTTCCT
>JAPXRK010000132.1:627-945 GCA_033813575.1 Synergistales bacterium | reverse complement strand
GTAGGACCGGGTGAAACGTACACGGTGATCCAGGATGCCATCGATGACGCCGCTCCCGGAGACACGATACAGGTACGGGCCGGCACCTATGTTGAAGACATTGAAATCGTCACGAATGAGCTCACCCTGGTTTCCGCGGACGGTGCAGGACTGGCCGTTGTGGAAGGCGCAGGAGGCTCTCCGGATGTGATTGGAATCCGGACCGGTTTCGGCGTCACGATCGACGGGTTCCGCATTCTCCCCGGCACTGCCGGGATGCGCGGCATCTATCACAGGGGGGGGAGCCCCCATAGACCCGATCACGATCACGAACAACAC
>JAPXRK010000132.1:0-617 GCA_033813575.1 Synergistales bacterium | reverse complement strand
GGCTTTTCAGGGGAAGGGTTTTTCCTGAGCTTCGGCTTGGAGAACGTGACATCAACGACCTTCACCTTCTCCAACAACACCATGATCGATTGCAAGGAAGGAGTCTTCATTTACGGATTCGACGGGTGCACCGTGCGCATCAGCGGCAACACGGCAACTGACTGCCACAGCGGCATGGCCATCTGTGAGATCGACGAGGGGAGAGGCGCGGACGCGGAGATCACGGGGAATACCGTAACCTATGATCCGCTCCTTGGCCCTGGAAACTACGGAATCTACATCTACTGCCCGGAGGACACCACACGCATTTCGGGAAACAGGGTCACAGGCCCCTATCAGTACGGGATGATCATCGACAATATCAACTGCTCCGGCAGATCGCCGGGCATCGTCTTCGTGGAGAGCAACTCCATTTCGGGATCGGAGTACGGCCTCTACTTCACCGATCTGGCATACAGCGGGCCTGCACAGGTGACAGTGCTGCACAACGTTATTGACGGCGTCGACTACGGGATATACACGTCTTCCATGAGCCATGCGAGCGATCCCCTTACCTCGGTGGTCTTCGCCGGAAACTGCATTCTGAACACCGCCCTGAACACCGCCCTGTACGGCTT
>JAPXRK010000131.1:0-5320 GCA_033813575.1 Synergistales bacterium | reverse complement strand
CCTCGTGGGCGCCATTGCCGGCGAGGAGCACGAAGTGGACCAGATGTATCCCGTCTATTACGAGGCGGCCAAGTTCCAGGGCGAGAAGGACGCCATGCGCACCTTCAACTTCGCCCTCCAGGCGGAGAAGCAGCACGCGGCGTTCTTCAGACAGGCCAGGGAGCATGCCCTCGCCAAAAAGGACATGGAGTTCGAGGCCATGTATATCTGTCCCGTGTGCGGACACACCGTTGCCGACGAAGCCCCGGACAAATGCCCGGTGTGCGGCGTGGCGAAGGAGAAATACGTCCGCTTCTAAGTGTCGGATGAGGGGAAGGGACGACCGTCCCTTCCCCTCATTTCTTTTTTTCGGGGAGGAATCCGCATGGGATTTCTGGACATCATCGGACCGGTAATGATCGGCCCGTCATCAAGCCACACGGCCGGCGCCGCCCGGCTGGGAAAGTTGGCCAGGGCGTGCTGGGGGGACGATCCTGTCAGGGAAGTGGCCCTTTTCCTGAGGGGGAGTTTCGCCTTCACGTCCAAGGGCCACGGAACGGACAAGGCCCTGGTGGCCGGGCTTCTCGGGATGGAGCCCGACGACGAGGGCATCAGGACGGCCCTCGAAACAGCCGTTGAGCGGGGATTTCCCTTCCGTTTCGAGCGGGAGGACGTGGACGGCGCCCACCCCAATTCCGTCAGGTTCCTCTTTTCCGGCAGGGACGGAAGAACCATGGAAATCGTGGGGGCCTCGGTGGGGGGAGGAGCGGTGGAACTCCAGGAGATCGACGGCTTTTCGGTGAAGGTCAGCGGCGACCTTCCCACCCTGGTGACCTTCCACAGGGACGTCCACGGAGTGGTGGCGGCGGTGGCCGCCCTTCTTGCGGACCGGAAAATCAACATCGCCTCCATGACCCTCCACAGAAAGGCCAGGGGAGGACTGGCCTCCCTCGTGGCGGAGATGGAGATGGAAGGGAAGCCCGACCCGGCTCTTCCCGGCGACGTGGCGAAGGTCCACCCTGCCATCGTCCGGGTGGTTCCCCTCTACGGGAGAGGAGGTCCGTCATGAGATCCATCGCAGACATCGTGGAGCAGTGTCGCCTTTCGGGCCGTTCCTTTTCCGACCAGTCCGCAGCCATGGAGTCCGAGGAATCGGGAGTCGACGCCGGCATCCTCCGGAAGGGAATGCTCTCCCGGCTGAAGGATATGGAGTTCTCGGTCAGGGAGTCCGTGTCGAAAGAGTGGCGGGGCCTCATCGTTCCGGCTGAGGCTTCCCTCCTCGAACAGTACGCGGGACTGGGGTGCGCCTTCTCGGGCCTCTACGTCCTTTCGGCGGCACGGATCGCCATGGCGGTTTCCACCTACAACGCGGCCATGGGACGCATCGTGGCTGCGCCCACGGCAGGGAGCTGCGGCATTCTTCCCGGCATGCTCTTCGCCTGCCGGGAACAGTTCGGCACGGAGGACGACGTCCTTCTTTCGGGCCTGTTTTCAGCGGCGGCGGTTGGTGCTGTGACTGAGGCCCGAGCCACCCTGGCCGGGGCCTCGGGGGGCTGCCAGGCGGAATGCGGCGCCGCGGCCGCCATGGGCGCCGCAGCCCTGGTGACCGTAAGGGGAGGATCGGCCGACGCCGTTTCCTCCGCAGTGGCCCTCACCTTCAAGTCCGTCCTGGGCCTGGTATGCGACCCTGTGGGCGGCCTTGTCGAATGCCCCTGCGTCAAGAGGAACGCCATGCTGGTGAGCCTCGGGACCCTCGGGGCGGACATGGCCCTCGCGGGTGTGAAATCCCTCATCCCCGCCGACGAAGTGATCGACGCCATGGGACAGATCGGCCGCGCCCTGCCGGGGACCCTGAGGGAAACGGGCCTGGGCGGGCTTGCCGCCACCCCCACGGGGAAGGCATTGGCCGAAAGCACGGGAATGTAAGAGGCGCAGGAGAGAAACTTCCTGCGCCTCTTTTTGGCTCTTATTCCAGGACAAGTCCCCTGATGTCCGTGATCCCCAGGCCGGGTCCCGCTGAGGGAGCGACTTTCGCCCCCGTGTAGACCGCTCCCCCTTCCACGGGGTCGGAGGCGCAGAGGATTGGCGGATCCAGGTCCGCCCTGGTGATGACCGGCAGGGCTGAAGCCAGGTGGGCCGCTGCCGTCACGCTGATCTTTGTCTCCATCATGGCCCCGATCATGCACTCCACGCCGCAGGAACGGGCCATGGCGCAGACGGCCAGGGCATTCCGTATGCCCCCCGTCTTCATGAGCTTGATGTTGACCAGGTCCGCCGCCCTCATGGAGAGGATGGTGAAGGCATCCCGGGGAGAAAACACCGACTCGTCCGCCAGAATAAGGGTATCTACGCTGTCGGTGACATATTTCAGCCCCTCGAAGTCATGGGCCTTCACCGGCTGCTCCACGAGCTCGATGTCGAGCCCCTCGTCCTCGAAGAACCGGATGGTGCGGACCGCCTGCTTGGGCGTCCACCCCTGGTTCGCGTCCACCCGGAGCAGAATGTCCTTCCCCACCGCCGAGCGGATCTCCCGGAGGCGGATCATGTCCTGCCCCGAGTCGGTTCCCACCTTGATCTTCAGGGCTGGATACCCGTCCGCCACGGCCTCGAGGCTGTCTTTCACCATGGTTTCCGGATCGTTGACGCTGATGGTGTAGTCCGTCTCCACTTCCTTCGACGTTCCCCCGAGGAGGGCGTACAAAGGCTTACCGAGCATTTTCCCCCACAGGTCGTGGAGGGCGATATCCACAGCGGCCTTCGCCGAGGTATTGTGCACCAGGGCCGAATCCACGATGTCCAGCAGATCGTTGAGGTTTTCCGTATCCTGACCTGTGAGGAGCGGGCGAAGCCGCTCCTCCACAGCACCCCGAATCGCTCCGTTGGAATCCCCCGTTATGACCGCCGTGGGTGGAGCCTCGCCGTACCCGCAGACCCCTTCGTCCGTCTCAACGACCACCACGTTCGTCGTGACTTCGTTGACGGTCCGGAGTGCGGTCTTGAACGGCTTTTTCAGCGGGACGGAAAGACGCCCGAGACGGAGTGTGCGTATTTTCATTCTAGGCTCCCGCCATCACGGACAGGATCTTGGCGACTAAAAGGCCTCCGCCGGTGCCGACGACATACCCCATGAGGGCCATCAGCACGCCGATCGGAACAAGGGTTTCCTTGTAGGCTGCGGCGATGATGGGAGCGGCCGCCACGGCGCCGATGTTCGCAAGGCTTGCCACGGCGCAGGTAAAGAGGTCGATCTTCAGGATCTTGGCGATGATTGCCATGAGAAGGGCGTGGATGCCCAGGACGACGAAACCTGCGGCCAGGTAGTAGGGAGCGTCGGTCAGCTCCTTGAAGGACGCCCTGGAGGCAATGAGGCAGATCATGATGTAGAGCATGGTCATGGAAACGGGCGAGGATCCGGGAATGCTGTTCATGGGCGTCATGGCGCAGACAATGCCGAAGATGGTGGCCAGGACGATGGTGACGGTACTGACGGAGAGGAAGTCACTCTTGCCGAAGACATCCATCAGCATGGGGGAAATAAAGGACGCCAGCCAGGAAGAAAGGGCCGAGACGAGAAGACCTGCACCGATGAGAAGGGCAAGATCCGACGTCTCCATCTTCGTTCGGGCGTTTTCATCCAGTTCCGAGAGGGAAAGTCCCACTGAATCGATGGCGGAGGTGTCGGTCTTGGTCCACTTGTTGAAGAACTTGGCGTAGGGGACGGTCGCGAGCAGCAATATGACCCAGATGGAATAGTTCACGTTGTCCACGAGCAGGGTATACCCCATGGCGGATTCTTCGATCCCCAGGGCTCCCTGAATGGCCACCATGTTGGCCGTGCCGCCGATCCAGCTTCCGGCAAGGGCTCCCCAGGTCTTCCAGGACTCGGGGGGAAAGCCGTTCTTCATGAGGGCGAACATCACAACGAAGCCGATCATGATGGTGAGGGTGGCGGAGAAGAATCCGATGAGCATCCTGGGGCCGAGTTTCAGGATCTTCCGGATGTCGCAGCGAAGAAGCATGACGAAGATCATGGCCGGGATGATATTCCCACGGACCACCTTGTAGGCGGCGTTGACGCTGTCCGTCTTCTGCCACAGGTCGAAGGTGGCGAAGACCATGCACATGAAGTACAAAATTACGGGAGTAGGAACGTACTTGAAGAACGTGGTGTCCTTGTACTTCCTCTCCAGGGATGCAACGACCCCGGCAAAACAGAAAAGAAAGGCAACATACGCAAAACCACTGGTGATCACGATAAAACCCTCCTCAACAAAAAAATGTTCGGTTCTTTCCGGAACTCCCGCCCCGAAAAACAAAAACCAGCCGCCTCCGGCGCACATCGAGCGCCGGTGACAGCTGGATTTCTTTCTCTGATGTCCGCGGGGGAAACCCGACGGACCGAAGAACGAAGCAGCTCGTTATTTCACTGTCTTTTTCCCTGCGGTGACTTCCCTGAACTTCTTGACCGCGTCCCTGTAGGCCGCGATGATGGCTTTCTGGGAGGAGCCGAAATACCGCGACTGAACTTCCGCCACGATCCGCTCCTCGTCCTTCAGCAGCCGCTTTCCCGCAAACATCCCCCGGATGAAGCTCTCGGTGGTCTTGACCGTCACGGACACACCGCAGTCGAGGATCTCCTCCGTTTCCTTCACCACGATAAAGGTGATGAAGAACGCCCCGAACTGCTGGTTGATGGGATTGAACCCCGTGGTCTGGGAGTTGCCCACGATCAGGATCGAGTTCTCCGGGTATTGAACATCATGCGACATGTCTGAATTCTACCACGGCACTCCGGACCATGTCTACCTGTTTATCCCCCTGTGACCAGGGGCATGATCTTGATGTCGTCACCCTCGGCGGGGATATAGGTCTTGCTCTTCCGTTCGCCGTTCACTATGGGGATGTAGCCCGCGTGGGCTTTCTCCTCCATTTCCGCGAGAAGCTCGCCGATGGACCGCTCTCCGGCAGGAACTTCCAAGGGTTCCGGCAGTCCGTACTGTCTGAACAGGCCGAGGAGACGGATCGTCACAGCCATGGAATCGCTTCTTCCTCAGGGAAGGAAGGCCGCGAACCGGCCGAGTCCCAGGGCTTCCAGGCGTTCCCTGGTCGGGATGCCGTTCCTGTCCCATCCCCGAAGCTCGTAGTAGTCGTCGAGGATGGTGTCGTGGGGGGTGGGCGTTTTCCCCGCCCTGGGCCCCACCATGGCGGGAACGGTCATCTTCAGGGGCAGGGTGTCATCCTTCCTGTCCAGGCCGTCGCGGACGTTGATGATCCTCTGGAGCTGCCACGCCCGCTCGCCGAACTTCACCAGATCCTCCACCGGAACATCCTTCCCCGTAAG
>JAPXRK010000130.1:0-5338 GCA_033813575.1 Synergistales bacterium | reverse complement strand
GGAAAGGAGGGTCCGAATGGCGTCGGTCAGCTGTATCTCTCCCCCTGCCCCTGCCTGCTGGCCGGTCAGGATGGGGAAAATGGACGGCGAGAGAACGTACCGTCCCATGATGGCAAGATTGCTCGGAGCCGTTCCGGGAACGGGCTTCTCCACCATATCCCGTACGGCGAAAATTCCGGGGGCCGCTTCTTCCGCCCTGACCACCCCGTACCGGGACGTTTCCTCCGGAGACACTTCCTCCAGGGCGATGACGCTGCCCCCCCGCTCCTCGTGAACGGCGATAAGCTGGGCAAGTACCGAGGGGCGGGCGATCATGACATCGTCGGGAAGGATGACGCCGAAATACTCGTTCCGGCACACCGGCTCTCCGCAGAGTACTGCGTGCCCCAGGCCCAGGGGGCGGTGCTGCCTGAGGTAGATGAAGTCGGCCAGTTCAGAGAGGGAGATCACCTCGTCGTAGAGGTTTCTCTTGTTTCTCGCCTTGAGCATTTCCTCGAGCTCGAAGGAACGGTCAAAGTAGTCTTCTATGGCCTTCTTGGACCTCCCGGTGATCATGACCATTTCCCGGCACCCTGCGGCGAGAGCCTCCTCGACGCCATAGGCGATGATGGGCCGGTCCACCAGGGGGAGCATTTCCTTGGCTATCTCCTTGGTTGCCGGCAGGAAGCGGGTTCCCAGGCCGGCCACGGGGAAGAGACATTTTTGAATGGACAGGGGCATGGTATCCGTCACCTTTCCTGGAAGCACAAGTTTACATGCATTTCTCGCGAATGGCGTTCACGAGCATTTCTGAGACTTCTTCCATGAGTTTTCTGTCCCTGGCTTCCACGAGAACCCGCATGAGGGGTTCGGTACCTGAAGGCCGGATAAGAATGCGCCCGGCTCCCCCAAGCAGGGGCTCCACGTCGGAAGAAAGTTCCTTGATGAAATCTCCGTTCACTCGTTTCTCCCTCGAAATCTCCACGTTCCGAAGAATCTGGGGGTAGGGAGAAAACCGGTCGGCAAGGGTATCCAAATCTTCGCCCAGGGCAAGGCACGCTTTGAGGAAATAAAGGCCGGTGCAGATGCCGTCCCCTGTGCTGACCGCCGAGGAGATGATCACGTGGCCGGACTGTTCGCCGCCCAGGCGGGAACCGGCGGCATTCATGGTTTCCATGACGTATCTGTCCCCCACCTGGCACCGGTGAACCCGTATGTTCTCCCCCCCGAGATGTTCCTCCAGGGCCATGTTGCTCATCACCGTCGCCACGACCCCGGAGCCGAGACACCCCGCCGAGGCGAGCCAGCGGCCGAGAATCCACAGCATGATGTCTCCGTCAAGGGGCCTGCCCCTGCCGTCCGACAGGAGAACCCTGTCGGCGTCTCCGTCGTAGGCGATTCCGACAGGCAGCCCTTTTTCCTTTACAAGGCCGCAGATATGGGACATCTTCATCACGCCCACGCCCTCGTTGATGTTCAGGCCGTCCGGTTCGTTCCCTACCACGGTCCACCTGCCGCCGAGCTTCTCGAAGAGGGGAGGGGCTACGAAGGACGCGGCGCCGTGGGCACAATCCATCGCGCCTCTGACCGGGAAAGGCAGTTCCCTGTCCCAGAGGGAGGCAAGCCATTCGCCGTATTCCCCTGTACGTTCCGGGGTCTGCCGCATTTCTCCGACCGAGGCGCCGGTGGGGCGCCAGTCGTCGGTGAGGTTGTCTCCCATGTATTCCTCTATGGCGGCCTCCATTTCATCGGAAAGCTTGTAGCCCTCGCCGTCGAGAAACTTGATTCCGTTGTACTCCGCCGGATTGTGGGACGCGCTGATCACCGCACCGCCGTGCATTCCCGTTTTTTTGACGGCAAAGCTGACGCCGGGTGTGGGTATCACTCCGAGCAGGAACACTTCCGCCCCTGCGGAGGTCATACCGGCGGCAAGGGCCGCTTCCAGCATCTGTCCCGATCTCCTCGTGTCTCTTCCTACGGCTATGCGGGGCCGGGGAACTCCCCTTTCAGTGAGGAAGAGAATATAGGAACGCCCGAGGCGCAGGGCCATTTCCGGAGTCATGTCTCCCCTGTTGGCGACATCCCGGACGCCGTCAGTACCGAAAAGGCAGCGCACTCTTTCGGGGTTGCACGTCATGTTGCCTCACCATCCCAGCGGTTAGAAATAATCACTGTACGTCTGCAATGACCGTAATATTCGAGGGCTCGACCCTGACCACCTTCAGCTTCCCCTCCGTCCTGTTCCTGACCTGCACGGGAACGGTCAGACGGCGGGAAACGACGTTGGTCACGTTGACAAAGGGCTGGATGAGAAGCTCCTTTTCATCCAGGGAATTCACTTCCGAGGGAACCCCTTCCACGGTAATGTTCACCGATGGAGGTTCCACCTTCCACTTGGGATAGACGCTCTTCCCTTCCACTTCGACAGCCACCCGCGACAGGAGCCGGGTCACCGTGAAAGGTGTCAGCAGGACGTTTACCCTCACGGACTGGGCACCGACGATCTTCACCAGGGGGTCGTCCGGCTCCCTGAGAGGGATGACCATGTTCTGCTCTTTGGCGATGTCGGTGATGTCAATGGTTTCGGTATCGATCTTCGTCACCCGGTCAAGTTTCGCCAGGGGACCTTCCACGGTGACCACCGCCGGTTCCACGACAACAGCCTTGAGACGGAAATCATCCACGGGCTTGCCGATGATCCGGGCGTTCACCGGAACGTTCTTCTTCGGCACTCCTTCGGCGAGAACGGCCCTGAATTTTACCCGCTTCGGCTCAAAGGAAACTTCGTCCTCGAATTCCTCGGATTTGACGATTTCCACGGGCAAAGAAAGCTCCCCTCCCGCCTTGAGGTCTTCAAGAGTGGGAGCGATCCTTGCGGTGCCTATCTTCGCGAGGTCCTTCTCGCTTCCTTTCACGCTTATGTCCTTGGGAACGATTTCCACCATGTCGAGATACAACCCCGGGGGCAGGCCTTTCTCAACGGCCACCTCCACGGGTATGAGCCTGTCGATGTAGCGGAGAAGCTCGATATCGACATGGGTCGGAACCACATCCACCAGTTTCACGTCCTTGGGGGCGATGGCCCTCACTGCGAGCCTGTATTTTCCCACGCCGAGCCCCCTGGCGTCCACTTCGCAGACCACCGCCTCCGGGGAAAGAGAGGAGAGGACGCCCGGAGTGCCGGAAAGAACCACCTCCACCTCCTTCACCGGCCCCTTCAGGGTCGTCTGGGGAGGGACGTTGAGGTATTCCAGGGCGACGGTAAGGCTTCTCGTCGTCTCCATCGTTCTGCTTCCGGAAGCGTAAAACCAGAAAGCGAAGGCAATGACCACGGCCATTACCCGAAGGAACATGGGAGAGGATATTATATCATCTGTTTTTGGTGTTTCGGCCATGTTGAACCGCAGCCTCCTCAGTGAAAAGAAAAACTCAGGTCCAGAGGGTCCGGATATCTTCCTGCAATCTGTCGAGCAGCGACTTGTTCTCCTCGTCTTCGCCGCCGAAATAATGGAGCAGCAGCTTCTGCACCTGGGCCTCCTTGAGGTTCTTGGAAAGATGGCCGTTGATGGCCAGGGAGACTTCCCCTCTTTCCTCGGACACCACCAGGGCTATGGCATCGGAAACTTCGGTGACTCCAAGGGCGGCCCTGTGGCGGGTGCCTATCCACCGAGAAAGGTCGGAATTTTCGGTAAGAGGCAGGTAGCAGCTTGCGGCGACAATATTGTCCCTGTCTATGATGACGGCTCCGTCGTGAAGGGGTGTCCCCTCCCAGAATATGGTGATCAGAAGCTCCTGGGTAATGTCGGCGTTCAGCTTGATGGCAGTTCTCCAGAAATCCTTCAGGCCGGTGTTTCTTTCAAGAACGATGAGGGCGCCGATTTTCTGTCCCTTGAGATAGCTGATGGCCCGGGCGACTTCGTGGCTCAGGAGTTCGGCTTTCTTTCCCGTTTTCTTCCTCTGCCACAGGCTTCCGCCCCGGCCCAGCTCCTCGAGCATCTTCCGCAGCTCGGGCTGGAAGACGATGGGAATGGCGATGACCAGCACTCCCAGGACCTTCCCGAGGAACCACGAGAGGGTTCTCAGGTCGAATATCCGGGCAGCGGCTGCAAGGGCCCCCATGATGAGAAGCCCTTTCACGAGCTGCATCGCCCTGGTGCCGACGAGCAGCAGAAGCAGCCGGTGGACGATTATGGAGATGATTATTATGTCGATGGCGTCCTGCCAACGGAAAATATCAAGCATGGGTTCGCTCCGGGTTATGATATGGAACCATTCCGTACAATACTATACCACTTCGAAAGGAACATAGGGGGAAGTCGCCAGGGCCAGCATGGCGCCGTAGTCGGGAAAAAACTTCAGCTTGTCTCCCTGGGCGAGGGGAACGGGGGCGTCCTCCACGTCCAGGATCAAATGATCACTGGAAGCGCCGAGGATGGATATTCCCTCGAGCTCGGGAACTAGCCCTTCGATCCTGACATCCTGTCTCCCCACTGCGGCGATGGCGCGCATGCGGTTTCCCCGGTCCTCGAATACCTGCCTTTGGCCGAAGGCGTCAGCGCCGAAGGGGCCCACGGGAACCGATGGCTTCTTCCGCACCTCCACAAGTTCCGCTTCGAGCCACATGGTTCTCTGCCGGAGCCATGGGATGGACCTCATGGACGTAACGTCCTCGCCGAGGAGAATGCCCTCTCCGATCCTCAGGCTGTTGATGCCCGGGGGCATCTCCCCCCGTTCCAGGAGCAGGAGGGAGGACGTGGAGCCTCCGGAGAAGACGGAAAGAGGGCAGCCGATCTCCCGTTCCAGTTCCTTTCCGATGCGTATCAGCTGCCGGAGCTTCTCCCTGGTCGGAAGGGTGCCTCCGTAGCATCCGAAATTGACGCCCACTCCCCTGCAGCGGACTCTCGGGGATCGCCTCAATGCTTCGGCGATTCTGCCCGTGTCGTCCATCCACACACCTTCCCGGAGGTCTCCGAGGTCCACCATGACGATCACTTCGTGGCTCAGCCCTGAAGCGGCACAGGCTTCCTCGAGCCCGTCCACCGTTTCCGGGGTGCTGACGAGGGAGCAGTCAGCCCGTGAGACGACCAGGGACAATTCGCTGAGCATGGGGATGCGGAGGAGGAGAAGGGGCAGGCCGGTGTTCATGGCCTTCAGCGTTTCCAGGTTGCCCACCCTGCTGTCGGCAAGTTCGGAACAGCCGCCCGCCACCATGGCCCCGACGACATCTTCCTGGGCGCACATCCCCTTGGTGACACCGGAAACGGAAATTCCCGCCGCGGCACATTTCTGCACGACCCTGCGGGCGTTTTCTTCAATCGCTTTCGCGTTCACGACGAGACGGGGCCAATGTGCCGTCATG
>JAPXRK010000129.1:4584-5415 GCA_033813575.1 Synergistales bacterium | reverse complement strand
GGGCAGCACCGTGGTGCCCAAGGGGCGGATCGCCAGCCAGATCACCACGTGGCAGACAGAAATCGCCACCATAGACAAGAGAATTTCCGAATCGGAAGCCCGCCTCGAGCTTCGGGCCCGGGGGCTCTACGAGCAGTTCGCCCAGGCGGAGGTGAACCTGGCGAAGCTGCAGCAGCAGGCTACCTGGCTGGACTCTGTGGTGAGCCAGCTCTCAGGCTCGTCGGGTTCAAGCTCCTGATCAATTGACAACAAACGGCCGGGGGATCCTTTGAAAAGGATCCCCCGGCCGCTTTTTCTTTCTACCGTTCGACGCTCTCCAGTATGTGGTTGAGCGTTTCCGGAGAGAGCTGGGCGAAGCCGATGCGCCATGCAAGGATGGCCGCCTGAGTCCGATCCCGGAGGTCGAGCTTCTTGAGGACGTGGCTCACATGGTTCTTCACCGTCTTCTCCGAAAGCACCATCCTGTCGGCAACTTCCGTGTTGCTCAGGCCCTGGGCGAGCCAGTAGAGGATTTCCTTTTCCCTGGGGGTCAGCTCATAGAGCTGGTCGTTCTCCTCTTTTCTCCTGGAGAAGGAGGTGAGAAGCTTCCCGGCGACCCTGGGGTCCACATAGGGCTGCCCCCTCGCCGCCGAGCGGATGGCTGAGAGCAGTTCCACCTTCCCCGAGGCCTTGAGGACGAAGCCGAGCACACCCGCTGCTGAAAGGGCGGAAAGGCAGTCTTCGTCGTCGTAGGCGCTTATGGCTACATACCGTGTTCTGTGGGGAATGTTGTTCAGTTCCCGGACAAGCTGGATGCCGTCCACGCGGGGCATGTTGATGTCAAAAAGAAGA
>JAPXRK010000129.1:0-4544 GCA_033813575.1 Synergistales bacterium | reverse complement strand
TGAGCGAGAGGGCTTCTTCTCCGTCGCCCGCTTCCCCGACGACGGCGATATCCGATTCCAGTTCCAGAAGTTTTTTCACTCCGTCGCGAAAGAGCTTGTGATCGTCCGCTATAAGCACCCTGATCAATTCCATCTCCCCACCCCCGTCACGTGGGCCGAAAACGGCCGAAACACCTGAGAATACGATTATGCTATAGTAGTCGCTGCCCCTGAATGTACGGTAAAGGAATTTCAGCAGCCAACATAGGTCTTGAGAACTATTCTATCACAGATTTCCTGATTTTCAGAGGAGGAGCGCCCTTTGACCCGATCCGCCGTACCCGCCCTTTCCCTTTCCCTCAGAAAAAAAATCGGCCTCGCGGCGGGCCGTTTTCGGATGATCGCCCCAGGAGACCGGATCATGATCGGCCTTTCCGGGGGAAAAGACAGTCTCGTACTGACCCTTGCCCTAGCGGGACTCCGCAGAAGGAGCCCCGTTCCCTTTTCCCTCGCCGCCTGTTTCGTGGACATCACCGGAGGGGAAACGGAGGTTTCGTCCCTGCGGGAATTCTGCGGTTCCCTGGACATTCCCTTTTATGTCCGCCCCCATCCCATCGTCGGGATCATCGAGGTGAGGGAGGAACGGTCGCCCTGCAGCCTGTGCGCCAACATCCGGCGGGGCATACTGAACACTGCGGCGAAGGAGGAGGGGTGCAATCTTCTGGCCCTGGGGCACAACCTGGACGACGTGGTGGAGACTGTTCTGATGAACCTGTTCCACACGGGCAGGTTCAGGGCCTTCCAGCCCAGGTTTTGGCAGAGCAGGTCCGGCATGACAGTCATCCGTCCCCTGGTCTTCGCGGAAGAGAAGAAGATTCTTCAAGAAGCCCGCAGGCTCGGGCTGCCCGTTCTTCCCTACGTCTGCCCCTTCTCCCTCGAGACGGAACGGGTGAGGGCGAAAAGTATACTTGACGGACTGAGTGCCGGGAACCCGAGAATCAAGTACAATATACTACACGCACTTCAGTGCCTGGACGAACGGGACAAATGGCCCGAAGGAGGGACGGACGAAGTTTCCCCGCCCTCCGGGGACGAGGTTCAAGGAGAGATGACATGGGAAAGAACGACGGACAGTCTTTAGGGCCCACACCCTCCGAAGCGTCGCGGACGTTTCCCCAGGGGCCCGAGTTTCCCGGAGCAGACAATACGGTGACGGAGCGGTATTTCACGTGGGATCCTCTTGACAATCCCGATTTCGCCCATCTCATCATCGGGAAGGGCAGCATCGGCGGCAAGGGACGGTCCCTGCTTTTTGCCATGGCCAAACTCCGGGACAGCACGGAGGAGACGCTGAAGCGGGTGGTCTTTCCGCCGTCTCTTTTCATCGCCACCGATTCCTTCGATTTCGTGCTCCGCCAGATTCCCGACCTGGAGGAACTGAAAAAGGAGGAGCCGGAGGTGATCGAGTACGCCTTCCTCCAGGCGAAACTCCCCCCCGCTGTGAGCGAAGGCATCCGCACTTTTCTCGGGAAGATCACCGACCCCATCGTGGTGCGGAGCAGCAGCGTCCTCGAGGATTCACTGAAATATTCCTTCGCGGGAAAATACCTCTCCACCTTCGAGTTCAACGACGGTGAGACCCCTCTGGAAGAGCGGGCGGCCCAGGTGGAACAGGACATCAAGAGAATCTACGCCAGGACGTTCTTCCCGGTAGCGGTTGCCTACCGGATGAAGCACGGCCTGGGGGACGACCGCATGGGAATCATACTCATGAGGGTCGCCGGGAAATGGCGGGGCAGGTACTACTACCCCACCATGGCGGGAGTGGGCTTCTCCAGGTACTACAGGAGATGGACCACCAGGATACGGTCCGAAGACGGGATCATCCGCCTTGTTTTCGGCATGGGCACCACAAGCACGAAGCGGGGATATGCCAGGACGTTCGCCCTGACCCTGCCGTGCCTCCGGCCGGAGGGACAGAACCCGTTCAACATCATGCGCCACGCCCAGGAGCATTTCCAGGTGATCGACCGGGAACAGAAAGCCCTGGTGACGGTGGACGTGAAGCGCATCTGGAAAGACATTTTCCCCTACCACAGCTGTTTCCCCGACTACGCCCAGATATACAGCCCCGACGACGACGGGGGCTACTTCACCCCCATGTCCCGTCACGGCTCAACCATCAGGGCGGGGGAAAAGGTCTGCTTTACCTTCGAAGAGTTCGCCTGCCGGTCGAAACACTTCTTCGACAGGATGAAGAAACTCCTCGCCCTCCTCGACCGGGAGATGGGGGTTCCGGCGGACGTGGAGTTCGCCTATCACCCCAGCGAAGACCTGGTGGAGATCGTCCAGGCCCGCCCTCTCTGGCTGAGCGAGGTGACCCACTCAGTAACCATACCGGACCTCGAGAACAGGAATGTTGTTCTCAAGGCGGACAGAATGGTGACCCACGGCGTGAAGGAAAACATTCCCTATCTCGTGTACGTGGACCATCATATTTACGCCCAGGAGACCCGGTTCCACGACGTGGCCCGGGGGATCGGCACGGTGAACGATGCCCTGAAAGGCTCCCGGTTCATACTCGTGGCCCCGGGCAGGGTGGGTTCCAGCAACCCCCTTCTCGGCGTGCCGGTACAGTACAACGAGATCACCAGGTGCTCCTGCATCGTGGAGGTGGGATTCCCCAAGGAGGGGTACATGCCGGAGCTTTCTTTCGGCACCCACTTCTTCACAGACCTGGAGATAGACGGGATCCTCTACATGCCTGTCTACGAAGGGGCGAAGAACAACATCTTCGACGAGAGTTTCTTCGACTCCGCCCCCTACGCCCTGGGATCCCATGCAGGCATCCGCATCTACTCCGGGTCCTTCTCGGTGTACACCGACGGCGACAGGAATTTCGGCGTGGTGGTGGCGGACAGGGTGGACGAACCGGAGAACGGGTGGGACTAAATAGCCGGTCTCCGTAAAAAACGCCGTCCGCAGGAGTGGCTCTCCAGCGGACGGCGTTCAGTTTTTTCCCGATCCTAGACGGAGATTTCCCTGAGGGAGAGCTTTTCCGCCAGTTCGGTCACCTCGAGGGCCTGGGCGCTGTAATTGGGCCGTCCCATGAGGCCGTAGGTGTAGTTTTTCCCCTGCTCCACTCCCGGCTGGTCGAAGGGGTTTACATCCAGAAGATATCCCGAAAGGGCCGTGACATGTTCGTAGAACTGGATCAGGGCGCCGAGACGGCGCTCGTCGAGTTTTGGCAGTTCGATGGATATGACGGGCTTTCCGGCTTTTGCTATTGCGGCGGCGGTTGAAAGTGCCTCATACCGGCGCAGGGAGTTCATGGACTGGCCGAAGAGGTACGAGAGGGAGACCAGGGCTTTTTCCTCGGTCTCCGGGATGACGATCTCCTCAGCGGGATCACCGATGGTCATCACGGTGAAAAGCTTGTCGTCGGGACCTTCGGTGTAGAGTTGTATCTGTGAGTGCTGGTCAATGGCGCCGAGAGCACGTACAGGAGTGGATCCCATACCGTTCTTTCCGAGGCTTTCACCCCAGAGCTGGGCAAACCATTCACAGAATCGTTCGAGGGCATCCTCGTAGGGCATAAGGACGGTCATGTTCCGTCCCTGGCGGTAATGGACCACGGAAAGCGCCGCCATGAGGCGGGCAGGATTGTCAAAAACAGAGTCCCTGGTGTCGAGCTTCTCCTCCATCTCCGCTGCGCCCTGGAGCAGTTTCCGGGCCGAGATCCCCATGGCGCAGGCCGAGAGAAGGCCCACGGGCGAAAGGACGGAGAAGCGCCCTCCCACGTCAGCCGGAAGAACGAGACTGCGGCATCCTATCTCGTCGGCAAAAGGACGAAGGACCCCTTTCTCCTCGTCGGTAATGACCACAACATGCCCGGCGGCGTTTTTCGGGCCGAGATCGACCTTGAGGCGGTCCCAGAAGAACAGGAAATTCGCCATTGTCTCCGCCGTGCTGCCGGACTTGCTGATAACGATGAAAACCGTCTTTTCCGGATCGATGAGATTCCATATCATGCGGTTGTCCGCAGGGTCGACGTTGTCCGACATATAGAACCTGGGTCCTTCGCGCTTCGAGGCCGGAATTTCATTCCAGTACGGGGGGAGAAGCGCTCCATGAAGCATAAGGTTCCCGAGCGCTGAACCTCCAATTCCTACCTGGACGATGGCGTCAAATCCGGAGATCCACTTCGCAGTCTCCTCCACGTCCGAAATATCCCGTCCGGGCAGGGAGAGCCAGCCGAAACCGTCCCTCCCCTGTGCCGCCGATTCCTTAAGCCAGGAATCGCCTCTTTTCAGTATTTCGCCGTACACTTCGATCGCGCCGCGAGCGTCAGCACCTCGAGTTCACGACTGGTGAGGGTCTCCAAAGGATGATCCCCGCGCCGCCGCAGTCGCTCCGCGATGTTTCCGGGCATCACAGCGCTGCCGCCAGTCAACACCACCCCCGACGACAGCACTTCCTCAAATCCTGAATCTCGGATTACTTGCTGCACCAGAGAGAAGATTTCTTCGACACGCGGCTCGATCACACCGGCCAGCGCCTGCTTG
>JAPXRK010000128.1:699-5441 GCA_033813575.1 Synergistales bacterium | reverse complement strand
GGAGGGAGACGCGAGGGACACCCCGAGCCGGGCAAGGCCGGCCTTCATGATTTCGAGCCCTCCCGCCGCCTCGAAGGCCCCGTTCACCACGAACAGCCCCAGGAACAGGGCGAGGAGCTGCCAGTCCACCGTGTCCAGGGTCCGCCTTGACGTCATGGTGCGGCTCAGCAGGAGGACTCCCGCCGCCCCGAGAGCCACGAGGTCCCGTGGAAGGGAGCTGAAGAGAAAGAGGAGCACCACCGTCCCGAGGACGATTCCTCCCTTCGCGGTCTGCCGGGCGTTGAAGGGCCGCTCCGCCTCCTCCTTCACTTCCATGGGAAGCAAAAATTTACCCCGGAAGAGCACGAGGACGATGCCCTGGAGAAAGAGCAGCGAAAGGACCGTCGGCAGGGCTGCAAAGACCAGGTACCCCCCGAAAGAAAGGTCGAGGTACTGCCCGATGAGCATGTTCTGTGGATTGCCGATGAGGGTCAGCGCCGAACCGATGTTGGCGGCGCAGGCCAGGGCCAGGAAAAAGGGAAGGGGATTCAGCCCCCTGCGGACGCACCCCCGGCCGAGCACCGGCGTCATGGCGAGGCAGACCACGTCGTTGGTCAGGAGGGCGGACAGTCCTCCCGACAGGAGAATGACAGCGGCGAGGAGCGCCCCGGGAGAAACGGGGAGTCCGGCGATACGCCGAGACACCTCCGAATAGAAACCTCCGAGCCGGAACTGGGCGGAGATCACCATGAAACCGAAAAGAAGCGACATCGTGGACACGTCGATGCCCGATTTTCCCTCCTCCAGGGACGCATGGCCCGATGCAAGGAGGGCGATGGCCCCCAGCACCACGATGCCCGTCCGGTCGAGGGCCAGCCTGGGCAGGCGGCCGAAGATCATGCCGAGATAGACGAGGGTGAAGACGATGAAGACGAATGTGCCGTTTCCCATGGGGTCAGCCTCCCGCGTTGGACGGTTTTTCGAAGGAATGAGGGGGCTCATGCCCCCGACGAATGGCAATTATACTCCTTCCGCACAAAGAAAAAATGGCACCGAGGGAGCCCTCTCTCACCCACACTTAAATTGAAGTGAAAAGTCTGTCATTGGCAGCCTTGACACTCCTCCGGAAAGAAGGTACTATCCTCTACAATATTCAGACAGGCATCTCGCCGGAAAGGAGGATACATAATGAGAGTTTCGCGGTCTTCCCTTGTTCTGCTCCTCGTCCTCGTACTTCTCATTATTGGCGGTCCCCCTTCCGGTGGGTTCGGCACCTGAGCCGTACGCCAGACACCGGAACCGGGGACCGCTTTCAAAGGGGTCCCCGGTTTTTTTGTTGGCTGTTTTCGGCCTGTCATTATCTTTTTTATTCCGGAAGGGAGATGCAGAAAATGGAAAAGAACCATGTCAGCAGGATGGAAACGGAAGGACAGAGCGAATTTTACCGCCGGGATGACCGGCACCTCAACGGAATGTTTTCAGTCAGCTGGAGGGGCCCTTTTGAAGGCTTTTCCGCAGGAAGAAAGGTGGAGGCTCCGGAACCTGCCTCCTTTTCGCCGTCGGAAATGCGCTGGAGAGGCCCCTTCGAAGGGCTCCGCTAGAAATACAGGGGGAGGCCCGCACAAGAGCGGATCTCCCCCTGTATTTCTACCGCCCTGCCTCCGGGTGCCGGAAGCAGGATACGAGATGGTCGTTCACAAGCCCCGTGGCCTGCATGTGGGCATAGGTTATCACGGGTCCGAAGAACACGAATCCCTCCCGTTTCATGGCCTTGCTGATCTTCTCCGCCAACGGGGTGACGGCCGGAATTTCCTCAAGGCTTTTCCACCGGTTGACCACAGGCTCACCGTCCACGAACCCCCAAAGAAGAGATGAAAGGGATTCCCCCCTCTCCATAAGCCGGAGGTAGGCCCGGGCGTTTTTTACCGCCCCCTCGATCTTTCTCCTGTTCCGGATGATCCCGGGATCCCCCAGCAGGGCGTCTATCTTTCGCCCGTCGTACCGGGCGATTTTCTCCGGATCGAACCCGTCGAAAGCACGCCTGTACTCCCCCCGTCTCCGGAGGATGGTGATCCAGGAGAGGCCCGCCTGGGCCCCCTCGAGGAGAAGAAACTCAAACAGTTTCCCGTCCTCCCGGACGGGCATCCCCCACTCCTCGTCATGGTAGGCCAGGTACAGTGGATCGGATCCCGGCCAGGGACACCGGGCAAGGGTTCCGTCCGCCATGGGTCAGCCCTGGTGATGGGCGTGGTGGTCCACCAGCTCGTCGTGGCTCTCCTCTTTCCACACGGGAAGTCCCCGGTTTCTCCGGTAGTTGTTTATGGCGGCATGGATGGCCTCCTCGGCGAGGACGGAACAGTGCATCTTCACGGGCGGAAGGCCGTCGAGAGCCTCGGCTACCGCCTTGTTGGTGAGGTTCCACGCCTCCTCCACCGTTTTGCCCTTCACCAGTTCCGTGGCCATGCTCGACGAAGCGATCGCCGAGGCGCAGCCGAAAGTTTTGAACCTGATGTCCGTGATGACGTCGTTCTCGACCCGCAGGTAGATCTTCATGATGTCGCCGCACTTGGGATTCCCCGCCTGCCCGACTCCGTCAGGGTTCTCTATCTCTCCCACGTTCCTGGGGTTCTGGAAATGGTCCAGCACCTTTTCACTGTACATGGAATCACCTTCCTCCTTCTCTGCTCTTCAGGTAGTCCTCCCAGAGGGGAGACATTTCCCGGCGGTGCTTCACTATCCCGGGAAGGGTCGAGAGGACGTACCGGATATCTTCTTCCGTGGTTTCCTCGCCGAGGGTGAGACGGAGGGAACCGTGGGCCTGTTCGTGGGACAGCCCGATGGCCATGAGCACGTGGGACGGGTCGAGGGACCCCGAGGAACAGGCGCTGCCGGTGGAGCCGTAGATTCCCGCACCGTCCAGGTCGAGGAGAAGAGTCTCCCCTTCGATGCCGATGAAGCTGAAGTTTGCGTTGTTGGGAAGCCGCTCTCCGGAAGGCGCCCCGTTCAGTTTCGCGTGGGGGATGGTCTTCATGACGCCCTCCACGAGCAGATCCCGTAGTCCGCCGATCCGCGCCGAGGCCGTCTTCATCCTGCCGGCCGTCAGTTCGATGGCGGCGCCGAGGCCGACGATACCGGCCACGTTCTCCGTCGTGGCCCGCCGTCCCCGTTCCTGGCCCCCGCCGTGCATGAAGTTGTCGATCCTAACGCCCTTCCGGAGGTAGAGGGCGCCGACGCCCTTGGGTCCGTAGAATTTATGGGCCGAAAGGGACAGGAGGTCGATGTTCATTGCCTTCACGTCGATGGGGACATGGGCCGTGGCCTGAACCGCGTCCGTATGGAACAGGATTCCCTTCTCCCGACAGAAGGCGCCGATCTCCGCCACGGGTTGGAGCGTCCCGATCTCGTTGTTGGCAAACATCACCGACACGAGAATGGTTTTGTCCGTCACGGCCTTCTTCAGGTCGTCGAGACGTACCCGGCCTTCGGCGTCCACGTCAAGGAAGGTCACGTCAAAGCCGTTCTCCTGGAGGAACTGGGCGGTATGGAGCACCGCATGATGTTCGATCTTGGTGGTGATCACATGGTTGCCCTTTGAACGGTTTCGCCACGCAGCGCCTTTCAGGGCCCAGTTGTCCGCTTCGGTCCCTCCGCTGGTGAAATAGATCTCTTCCTTCGAGGCGCCCAGCACGTCCGCGACTTTCTGCCGGGCGGCGTCGATGGCCTTCCTGTTCCTGTCGGAAAAGGAATAGATGGACGAGGGGTTTCCGAAGGATTCTGTAAAATAGGGTGCCATGGCGGAAACCACTTCGGGCGCTGTAAAGGTTGTTGCGGCATAATCGAGATAAACCTGCCTTGACATTCGGAGTTGCTCCTTTCTTCGGCTTCAGCCGTTCGTCACGCCGGGGGTTTTGCTGTCCCTGTCCCCGTTCCCGCACCTGTTCACGAGGTCGTACAGGGTGGTGTCCTCCAGGATTCCGTCGATGCTGTCCTTGAGCCTGCTCCAGAGATCGTGGGTGGCGCAGGATCCCTTGTTCCTGCATCCTCCCGCGCTGAGGCAGTCAGCAAAGGTGATGTCCCCCTCGAGAGCCTCGACCACCGAAGCGACAGTCACCTCCCGGGGATGCCTCCGGAGCATGTAGCCTCCCTGGGCTCCCCGGACGCTGCAAATGATGTTCTTGCGCCGAAGCTTGATGAAAAGCTGTTCCAGGTATTTTTCCGACACCTGCTGCTCCTTGGCGATTTCACCCACGGGAACGGCCCGGTCGCCGTCGTACCGTTCGGCCATATACAGAAGGGCCCTGAGGCCGTACCTCGTCTTGGTGGAGAGTTTCATTTCCTATCACATCCCCTGCCTGTATGTTCCGCAGAGAAGATACTATATCCTACAATTCTTGTCAACATTAATATTGATTCTTCCCTCCCCCCACTGCCTGCGGATTTGGAAAAAAAACCGTTGAAAAGTCGAAGGCCAGGGGATACTATTGTTTCCGCGCAACCGGGCAGTCTTTTCAAAATTCCACGTGAGACGGGAGTGTTCGCCATGTTCAGAAAGTGTACCCTTGCCTGCCTTCTTCTGATAGTTCTGTGTTCCTTCTCCGGAACCGCCTGGGCAAAACCGAGAATCGCCATCCTCGAGTTCGAGGACAAGAGCGGTGCCGGCGCCCCGGGTGAAGCCGTGGCGGACATGCTCACCACGGAGCTCTTCAACACGAATGAATTCACCATTCTCGAACGGCAGCGCATCGACGCCATCCTTTCGGAAC
>JAPXRK010000128.1:0-689 GCA_033813575.1 Synergistales bacterium | reverse complement strand
ACCTTTCCTCGGAAGGATATGTGGACAGCCCGACGGCCGTCAAGATGGGAAAACTCCTCGGCGTGGACTTTCTCATTACGGGGGCCATAACCCAGTTCAAGACGGAGACTGCCGGAGGCGTGGTGCCGCTTCCCCTTGGGGGCTTCGGAGGTGTTGCGGTGGGTACCCATACGGCCTATGTCACCCTTGATGTCCGGGCAGTCAACACCGCCACTGGTGAAATTCTGCTCGCCGCCAGGGAACAGGGGGCTGCCAACGCCACGGTAGGAGGCGTTGCCGCTTATGGCGCCGCCTTCGGGGGAGGAAAGACCGGAGGCGTGCTGGCCTCCGCCACCTACAAGGTGGTCACGAAAATCGTGCCCCGCATCTCCGCCCTGAAGGACAAGGCGGCCGAAGCGGCATCGGATGCGGTCTTCAACGTCATCGAAGGGGGCAACGTCATGGTCGCTGTGGACGCGGGAGCGTCGTCCGGCATCGAGGCCGGCCGGTACCTCGCGGCCTTCAGGGAAGGAAAGGTGCTCAAGGACATGCAGGGGAACGTCCTCGACGCCGAAAAGATTTACACGGCCGTGCTCGTGGTGAGGGAAGTGAAGCCGAAGTATTCGAAGTGCGAAGTCATCCGGGCCCTGAAGCCTCTCTCCCGGGGTGAAAAGGCCGAATTTCTGAAGGGTAGCCCAGAAGATCTCCCC
>JAPXRK010000127.1:0-5443 GCA_033813575.1 Synergistales bacterium | reverse complement strand
GGCCAGGAGATTCTCGCTGTGCCCGGCGTAGAGGGAGACCACCCTCCGGGCCGCCTGCTCAAGGACCACGGTCCTGCCGCTGTCGTCGGAAACCCGGATCTCCCCGGACGCGGAAAAACAGGAAGCCAGCACTAGGACAAGAACGGCCGGAAGGGTCAGACGGCGCGCCACAGCACCCGCTCCCCTTCTCCGGCCCCCCGCCCGAGGGGCGCGAAGGAGACGCCGTACACCGAGGAGAGCACGTCGCCGGTGAGGACGTCCTTCACTCTCCCGGAGGCGGCGAGGCCGTCCTCACCCAACAGCCAGACGCAGTCGCCGAACTCCGCCGCGAGGTTGATGTCGTGCACCGCCGCCGCCACGGTCTTCCCTTCCGCCGCGGCCTGCCGGAGAAACCGGTAGAGGGCCAGTGTGTGCCTCGGGTCCAGGGCCGAGGAGGGCTCGTCAAGGAGGAACACCTCGGGCTCCTGGGCGATGGCCTGGGCGATCATGGTCCTCTGGCGCTCCCCTCCGGACAGGGTGGTCAGGGGCCGGTCCAGCAGGTCCTCAAGCTCCATGGCCTCCGCCGCCCGCCGCACCGCCTCCCGGCCCCGGACATCGGGACTCCCGAGTAACTTCCTGTGGGGGAGCCTCCCCATGGCGATGACTTCCTCTACGGTGAAGGGAAAGTTCAGAGAGGGGGACTGGGTCACCACGCCCACCAGGCGGCCCCGCTCCCGGGAGGAGAGGGACGCCCCGTCCCGTCCGCAGAGGGTTACGGTCCCGCCGTGGGGGAGGGCGCCTCCGAGGGCCCGGAGCAGGGTGCTCTTTCCGCTGCCGTTGGGGCCGAGGAGGAAGGTCAGGGCCCCCGGGGGGAAATCCCCGGAGATTCCCCGGAGGACCGTTTTCCCGCCGTACCCTGCAGAAAGATCCCTCACCGATACACCCGTCATGCCCCTTTCCCCCTTTCTCTCACAAGGATCCAGCAGAAGACCGGTCCTCCGGCGAGGGCCGTGATCACGCCCACGGGCAGCTCCCCCAGGGACCTCGCGAGGCCGTCGGCACCGCCGAGAAGCACCGCCCCGCCCAGGAAGGACGCGGCGAGCAGGGGCCGGTGGGACGGTCCCAGGACCAGCCGCACGAGGTGGGGCCCCACCAGGCCCACGAAGCCGATGATGCCGAAGGAGGCCGCGGTGAGGGCCGTCGCCAGGGAGGCCAGCACCAGCAGCACCGTCTTGATCTTTCCCTCCTCCACACCGAGGAACACCGCCCGGCTCTCGCCGAGGGAGATGGCATCCAGGTCCCGTCCCCACCACAGGGCGAGGCCGAAGAGCAGTGCCGCCCCGGCGCAGACCGCCCCGGCCTCCTCCATGGAGGCTCCGGAGAAGCTGCCCATGAGCCACAGCACGATGGCCGACACCCTCTCGTCCGCCAGGGCCTTGAAGAGGGTCACCCCCGCCGAGAGGACGGAGCTGACCACGATGCCGGACAGGACCATGGAGAGCTGGGAACCCCGCCCCGAAAGCCGGGAGAGCAGCAGGGCAAGTCCAAGGGCTGCAAGGGCCCCCGCGAAGGCGGCCCCTGAGACCCAGATTCCTCCAAGGGAAATTGCCAGGGACGCCCCGAAGGCCGCTCCGGCGGCGATGCCCAGGGTGTAGGGTTCCGCCAGGGGGTTCCCCAGAACGCCCTGGAGGACCGCCCCCGACACCGCCAGGGACGCCCCCGCGCCCAGGGACGCCAGCAGACGGGGCAGCCTGACCGAACGGACCACCAGGATCTCCTGGGGGGAGGCCGCCGGGGAGGGCGAAAAGAGGATGTCCGCCACCGCAGCCGGGGAAAGGGGCATGTCCCCCGCGAGAAGACGCCACAGGGCCGCTCCCCCCAGAAGGAGGAGCAGCCCCGCGAAAAACAGCCTTCGTCCCGGTGTTCCCGGAGCCACTGCCGCTACCTGCTCCCGGAGGCCTCCCGGATATGGTCCGCAAACAGCTCCGACAGGCCGTCCCCGTCGCCGAGGCCCTTCAAAACGGTCTCAACGTCGTAGCCGTCCTTCCGGAGCACGGAGATCCATGATTCCGGGTCATCCTCGTCGGCCATGTCGTTCCGGGCATGGTCGCCGGCCACCACCATGAAGGGGACGAGGGTCACCTTCCGGGGCTTCAGGGACGCAAGGCGCCGCTTCACTCCCTCCAGGTCCGGGTAGCCCTCCACAAGTCCGAGGATGAAGGGAAGCCCTTCCTCGTCGAGGATCATCTGCAACTGGGCATAGGACGCGTTGGCCCCGTGATGGGTGCCGTGGCCCATGAACACCACGGCTCCGCCGTTCCCGCCGAGGGAGCCGTATTTCCTCTTCAGAAGCTCCGCCGTCTTCCGGTAGTCCTCGAAGGTGGTGAGGAGAGGGCTGCCCAGGGAGAGCCGTGAAAAGCCGTATTTCCCCCGGAGCGTCTGCAGGGAGCGGACCACCGACGCAAGCTGGTGGTATTCCTCTCCGGCGATGATGTGGAGGGACTGCACCGTCACCGATGAAAAGCCCTCGTCCTGCATCTTCGCCAGGGCGATGAGGGGGGAGTCTATTTCGAGCCCCTCCTCCTTCAGGATCTTCCTGCGGATGATATTGGACGTGTAGGAGAGACGGACCTCCGCATCCGGAAAACTTTTCCGGGCAGTCTCCACGATCCGGTCGATGGCGCCCCGGGCCTCGGGTTCGGAGGTCCCGAAGGCCACGAGCAGGATCCCCTGCTTTTCCGGTCCGGCCTTTCCCGACGCGGCGGCCGCGCCCGCAAGCAGGCCGACAGCCGCAAGTCCCAACAGCAGTACCATTACCATGTTCTTCCTCATCCTTTTTCTCCTCCCGAAATGATGAAAGATGTCCGGGGAATGCGCCGGGAGGAAAGGAGTCCGCCCCCCGCGTCCGAAGACGAAAGGGGCCGTCCTGTGCGGATCGGCCCCTTTGAATGGATGCGGTTTCGGCGGTGGTGCTGCGAAAAGGCGGCCTCGATTCCTCGCGAGTCTTCCCTGGTTCCGCACAACCGGTCTCCTGGCTTGCCCTCGTTCTCCCCCATCCCTTCCCAGAGGTTTTCCCTCCAGTGGACCGATGGGTTCGTCAGGCTTACAGTGGCGGGTCCGCGCCGGATTTTCACCGGCTTCCCGAGCATCGTGCGGCGAAAGCCCTTCAGGCTTCCGTCCTGATATTATGACCTTCCGGCGGAGTTTGTCAAGGAAGGGGGCCCGCCTATTCCAGCGGCACCCCGAGGAAGTCCAGGGCCGTGCCGGCAAAGACAGCGAGCCCCGGGGCGATGGCCGACTCGTCGGCGAAGAAGTCCACCGAATGGCCCGGCGTCACCGGCCCTCCGGGGCGCTTCACGCCGAGACGGATGAAGAGCCCGGGTACCTTCTCCATGATAAAGGCGAAATCCTCCCCGCCCATGGACGGGTCGGGAAGGGACACGTACCGGTCCTTCCCCAGCAGCTTTTCCGTCACAGCCTGAAGTCTGTCCACCAGGCCGTCGTCACAGATCAGGGGCGGCGTTCCCCGCTGGATCTCCACTACCGCGGACCCGCCCATGGCTTCGGCGAGAGCCGGGACCATTTTTTCCAGTTCCCGGTGGACCCTGTCCCGGGTCCCGGGCTTCACCGTCCGGATGGTCCCCTCGAGGGTCACGCTTCCGGCGATGATGTTCCTGGCGATCCCGCCGGAAATCTGCCCGATGGTCACCACCACGGGATCGGTGGGAGCCACGAACCGGGAGGAAATGGTCTGGAGGGCTCCTATCACCTGCCCGGCGATGACCACGGCATCCCGCCCCGTGTGGGGATGGGCCGCGTGGGACTGGCATCCCTTCACCTCGATGGTCAGGCTGTCTGCACTGGCAAGCATGGGCCCCTTCCTCGACGAAATGATGCCAGCGTCATGTTCGGAAAACACGTGGATGGCCACGGCGGCCTCCACCCGCGGATTCTCCAGGGCACCGGCGCCGAGAAACTGGAGCGCTCCCCCGAGGACCTCCTCGGCGGGCTGGAAGAAGAACTTCACCGTCCCGGCGAACTCGTCCCTGTGGCGGGCCAGGATCCGGACAGCACCCAGCAGCAGGGCTGTGTGGACGTCGTGGCCGCAGGAATGGACCACCCCCGGCCGTTTGGACCTGAAGGGCACGTCGGCCATCTCGTCGCCGGGAAGGGCGTCCATGTCCCCCCTCAGGGCGATGCACCGGGCCTCTCCCTGCTTCGCTCCCCGGACTTCGGCGAGTATTCCCGTGGGTGAGATCCGCCGGATCGAACCGATCCCTTCGATCTCCTTCAGCACCGACTCCACGTAGTCGGCGGTGTCGAACTCCTTCAGGCTCAGTTCGGGATTCTCGTGGATGTGACGGCGGTACGCCACCACGTCCTCTTCAATTTCCCGGACCGATTTCCATAAATCCATTGTCTATCCCAGCCTTTCATCGGAAATGCATTCTGTTTTCATTCTCTCACAGAGGGAATTCTTTTGAAAGGCAGGGAGACGTCTCCGGTTTGTAGTCAATTTCTATTTTTGGAATTTTCTCGGGTATAGGGTATAATGAAGAGCGGAAATAACCCATATATCAGGAGGGGATGGAATATGACAGTGGCATTCGACATGAAGGAAGCTCTCCGGTACGGCGTCCATGCAGAGATCGAGGCAAAGCGGTTCTATAAAACGTGGGCCGACAGCGTGAAGGAGGAACACCTCAAGAAGGAGCTGATGGAGCTCTCCGACTGGGAGAGCGAGCACGAGGCCAGCCTCCTTAATTACTACGAGAAGATGTACGGCGAGAAGTGCCCCATCGATCCGAACCTGGTGGTGGCCCCCGAGCTGAAGGTCCAGACAAAGGACTTCGGCGACGTCACCTCCGTGCTCCGCATCGCCTCCGCCGCCTTTCTCTCCGAGATGCGCGCCATGGAGTTCTACGAGCGCCTCGAAAAGGAGAGCAAGGGCGAGACGGCCATGATGTTCGCCAAGATCAGGGACATGGAGAAGGAGCACATGGACATCACCAAGAAACGCTACCTCAAGATCCGCGAGGACGTGGTGGGCTTCAGGGCCTTCTGATCCCTTCCGGCTTAAAAAAAGCAGGCGCCCCCGGACGGGGGCGTCTTTGCTATTTTTCTCCGTCATCCCTCAGGAGTTCCCGGTTCCACCCGTCGCGGCACATATCGTCCAGGGTGCGCTTCGCCGACCAGCCGAGCATCTTCCGGGCCCTGTCCGTCCGGGCATAGCAGACGGCAATATCCCCGGGACGCCGCCCGGTGATCTCGAAGGGAACCCCCTTCCCCGAGGCTCTCTCGAAGGCCCGGATCAGCTCGAGCACCGACGTTCCTTTTCCGGTCCCAAGGTTGAAGGCCTCCGCCCCGCGCATTCCCTCGAGATATTTCAGGGCGCTCACGTGCCCCTCGGCAAGGTCGCAGACATGGATATAGTCCCGTACGCCCGTACCGTCCGGTGTGGGAT
>JAPXRK010000126.1:0-5452 GCA_033813575.1 Synergistales bacterium | reverse complement strand
GACTCGGCAAGAACGAGGTGAAAATCGTAGTCGCACTGGGCGCGGTGTTCCAGGGATTCAACGTCTTTTCCCGTTTTTGTGAGGATCCGCCTGATCCTCGTCAGGTCCGAAGGGGAAGCGTGCTTTGCCGCCTCCACCGCAATGGCGGGTTCAAGAACGAGCCTGGCTTCCACCAGCTCCAGGATGGCTTCGTCCTGAAGAGGCACCTTTCCGGTGCCCCCTTCCTCTCCCCTGGACCTGCGCACAAAACGTCCCTTCCCGGGGATGCTTTCGATAAAGCCCATCATTTCCAGGATCCGGAACCCCTCCCTGAGTGAACTCCGGCTGACGTTCAGCTCCTCGATGAGCTGCCGTTCCGGAGGAAGGGCGGATCCCTGCGGCAGGGTCCCTTCGGCAATCATTTTTTTCACCGTTTCAACGACCTGATCATAAATCTTTGTTTTCCCTTTCCCGTTCTCCATAGGCTTCTCCTCACAGTGAAATAGGCACTTGGGAATATGATAAGATACAGCATAGTCTACTTTATTCACCAAGGCAACATCCTTTTTCCCAACCGAGAGGAGGAGTCTTCATGGCGTTTACCGTCCATGTGAAAAACGGGCCCGTTTTTTCGAGCGACGTTCCCGTTACGGGAAAAGCTGTTCTCTCCGAAAGCCGCCCCGAAGGTGGAGACACCGTCGTGGCCTGGAGAGTGAATAATTATCTCAGGTCCCTCGACTGGGTCATCGAAGACACGGCGGAGGTCGAATTCATCGATACCTCGTCTTTTGAAGGAATGGAAGTCTATCGCCGCTCCCTCAGCTTCCTCCTTGTGCTTGCCTGCAGGAAATCCCTGGGCCGCAACATTGTCCTCAGACATTCCATCAGTGAAGGGTATTACTGGGAAAACCCGGAAGGCGACCTTACAGGCGATGATCTCCAGTCCATAAAAACCATGATGGCGGACCTGGTGTCAAAAGACCTTCCCTTCGTCAGGAAAGTTGTCTCCCTCGACAAGGCCCGGAAAATTTTCGAGCGACAGGGGAGCTGCGAAGTGGCGAGGCTCTTCAAATGGGCAGGGGCGGATCCGGTGGAACTGTACCGCTGCGCCGACATATACGGCTATTACTACGCGCCTCTCGCCCCGTCCACGGGATACCTGAAGCTTTTCGACCTCAAGCCTCTCGGCCCCGGGATGGTGCTCCAGTTCCCGACGATCAACTATCCTTCCGCCCTTCCTCCTTTCCGGGCGTCGAAGAACCTTTCCTCCGTGTTTCTGGACTACGCGCGGTGGCTTGAGGTGCTCGACCTGCGGACCATGGACAGCCTCCACAAAAAAGTCGCAGAGGGCAAGGCTCTCGAGGTCATTCTCATCTCCGAGGCTTTCCATGCCCTCAACCTCGGAAAGATTGCGGAAGAAATTTCAGCCAGGCCGAAGGTCAAGGTCGTCGCCATAGCAGGTCCCTCGGGTTCGGGGAAAACCACCCTGTCGGAACGGCTGAAGATCCATCTCCAGGTCTGCGGGAAAAAACCGGTGACCCTGGCGATGGACAACTATTTCGTCGATCGCGAGAACACCCCGAGGGACGAGGAGGGCAACTTCGATTTCGAGGTAATCGAAGCTCTAGAACTCAGCCTGCTCGAGGACCACCTGAAACGCCTCCTCGCAGGAGAGGAAGTTGTTCTGCCCCAGTTCGACTTCATCGAAGGCAAGAAGTTCCCCGGAAAGAAGGTCCGCCTCCAGCCCCGGGACATTCTTATCATGGAAGGCATTCACGGCCTCAACGACAGGATAACCGACGTCATCCCGAAAGAGGAACGCTACGGAATTTTCGTATCTCCCCTGACCGGGGTCTACCTGGACGACCACAACCGGACGAGCACCACCGACAACCGGCTTCTGAGAAGGCTGCTCAGGGACTCCAGGACCCGTGGGCATTCCGCGGAATCAACGCTCACCATTTGGCCGAAGGTCATCAAGGGAGCAATGAAATACGTCTTTCCCTACCAGAAAAGGGCCGATACCATGTTCAACTCATCCCTCCCTTACGAACTCTCGGCTCTCCGCGCCTACGTGGATCCCATTCTGCACACCGTTCCGGAAGGGTCTCCCGTCTACGGAGACGCCCAGCGCCTTCTTTCCATGCTCCGGTTTATCCCCATGATTCCGTCCGAAAACATTCCCAACAATTCCATACTCAGGGAGTTCATCGGCGGAACCTGCTTCGACGCATAGCGGGGTGCGGGAATGGCGAAGGCGACCATGGAAGACGTCGCCCGCCTGGCCGGTGTGAACAAGGCCACGGTCAGCAGGGCATTGCGGGGGGACTCCCGCATATCCCGGGCTACGAGGGAAAAGGTCTGGAAAAGTGCGAAAGAACTCGGCTACAGGCTTGATCTTGCCGCAAGCACGCTGTCGGGGGGCAAAACGGGAATAGCCGCCCTCGCGCTGGAGGAAATGGATCCCTGGCTGACGGGGCCCTTCCTGGAGGGCTTGAACAGGGTGCTCTCGAGATCGGGTCTGGATCTGTTGCTGAAGCTTCCCGGTTTCCACCCGGGAGAACTTTTTTCCACCCTCGAGGCGCGGCACGTGGATTGCATCCTCTGGGCGGGAACTGGGGAGCGCTGCATCGAGCCCCGGAAGGCAGTTTCTTCCATTCCCATGGTAACCGCTGGCTTTTCCCTCCCCCAAAAACCGTCGGTCCTGATTTCGCCTGAAAGGACCATTGAGCGGCTGAAAATGCTGGCCGGAAGTACAAGAGCGCTGAGATACCGGGCCGGTTGCGGGATTCTTCTGTTCCCCTTTCTCTCCCGGATGATAGAACCCTGGGAAAAAGGAGAAAAAGGAGTCTTTTCCGTGATCGACGGCGAGGATCAGCCTGTCCTGGACGACCATCAGGGGGTCTTCTGCACACGGGGCGGAACGCATCCTCCCCGGGGGATGCATTCCCTGGAATGGCCCGCTTTTGAATTCGGGGTTACCGCTGCCCGCATTCTCGTCAATGTTCTCCAGGGGCAGGCACCAATACCGGAAATAACGTACCTTGTGCCGGCTCTGAAATCTCCGGAAGGGGAACCCTTGCCCTATATAAAATAAACATAAGTTTAAGATAAAAAATAGGATCAACCCATGTTGACAAAGGCGAATCCTGATGTTATAAATAACCAGTAAGAGAAACTAATGTTTAAATTACGGGGAGGGTTTCGACATGATGTGGATAAAGGATACGAACGGAAACTGGTACTGTGACGGCCCCCTGTGCACCTGCACCCTTAAGGCTTCTTCCTGTGTATGGGACAAAAACGACGACGGTTCATGGTATCTCTCCCAGCCTGCGGCTCCTTTCTCCAGGATCCCTTCCCTTCGCTGCGGCAGCGACATGTCCCTTGCGGGCTAGGGGACAGGAGACAGGAATTTTTTCTCTCCCCACCCGAGCGGGTAGAGCCCCGGCAGCTCCACAGGAAGTTTTCCCATGGGCGATGCCTTCCCGTTGAGAATTTGACCGAGAGCCTTCATGGTGGCGGGTACGTCGCTGTAGAGCGCGAAAAAACCCTTTGCTTCCGGAAGAGCGAGCAGCGAATAGGGTGTCCGGGCTGAGAGCAGAAATACTCTCTCCTGCCCCAGGGTCCTCAGAAGGTCGAGCCAGGGTTCGTTTTTCCAGCAGTCGTAATCGGCTGCGAAAATCACTTCCTGATCACCGAGTTTTTCCGACAGGAGTCGGACTTCTTCCTTTCCCGGCTTTCCCGGGAGGGCAAGAAGGTCAAAGAACGGGCAGGTCTCCACGAGAATTTCTGCTGCAGTTCTTTGTTCCTCGGGCCAGACAAGCGGAATTTTTTCCCCCTTTTGTATTTTTTCCGAAGCTTCCCTCCAACCGCGGACCAGTGTAACGCTTTTCGCCGCGACTCTGCCTGCGATCAATTCCCCTTCAGGACAGGGCACGCGAATGCCTGGCATTTCTTCCGGCTCCCTGAAGATCACGGCCTTTTCCTTGAGATCAAGGATCCTTCCCACCGCTTCATCGAGCCTTTGTTCCGGAATTGTCCCATTCCGGCATGCTTCCAGGAGAGCCTCGTAGATGAGGAAATGCTCCTGTTCCTCGTACCCCCTGTCAGCACCGAAAAGAAGGATATCCGCACCTGCGTTGAATGCCGCTATGGCCGCCTCCGCGACGGTCCTCCCCTTTTTCAGGGCCCCCATACCCATGGAGTCAGTGATGATGACTCCGGAAAAGCCCATTTCCTTTCTCAGCATGCCGAGGATGGAAGGGGAGAGGGTGGCCGGCAGTTCAGGATCGAGAGCCAGGACAAGGACGTGGGCCGTCATGACCATGGGCACCCCTGATGTGACGAGGGTGCGGAAGGGCGGAAATTCGGTTTTCTCAAGCTCTTCCCTTGTGGAGGAAATGAGGGGCAGCCCTGAATGAGAGTCCGTTTCTGTGTTTCCGTGTCCCGGAAAATGCTTTGCCGACGGGACGACTCCTTCACTTGCAAAGGCTGAAGCCATCGCACCGGAGAGCCTGGAAACAAGTTCAGGCGAGGATCCGAAGGCGCGCACCCCGATGACCGGATTGAACGGATTGTTGTTCACGTCCGCCACGGGAGCGAAATTCATGTTGATCCCCAGGGCGGAAAGTTCCCTTGCCATCACTCCCGCTGCTTCGGCGGCGAGTTTTTCGTCGTTTGCCGCTCCGAGAGCCATATTTCCCGGAAAGCGGGTGACGCCCTCCGTGATCCGCTGTATCAGGCCCCCTTCCTGGTCAATCCCAATAAAGAGAGGCCAGGAACCCGATGATGACGCAAAAGAACGGAGATTTCGGCACAGGTCGGACACCTGCCCCGTTGACACGATATTCCCCCTGCTCGAATAGAGGATCACTCCTCCTATCTTCAGGTCGCCGATCATCCTTTTGAGATTTGCCGAGAGGGCGGGACCCTCAAAATAGCACATCATGATCTGCCCCACCTTTTCCTCCTGCGAAAGGCCCTTGATCCGGCTTTCGGCTCCCGTTGCGGAAACGCCGGGGTGAAGGAAAAGCAGGGACAGAAGGAACATAACAACGGTACGGGTCCGTTTCATTCCGATGCCCCTCCTAGGTTCGAATGTAATTTTTCCAGGAACTGGTCTTTGTTCATGGGGTGATTTCCGCTGTAGTACACAAAACCGTATTCGATTTCCACTGAAAACGGGAAAGTGTTTTTAAGTTCCACGAGAGAGTCAGGCAAGTCCATGAGCTTGAGGCTTACGTCCTTGGCTCCCTGCTGGGGAGTCTCCGGAAGAAGTATGAGTATTTTCCGGTCACCGAGGTAGAACGCTATGTCGCTGTCCCTGACTGTGTTCCGGACAAAGGATGAGAATGCGTCCAGAAAGGAATTCTCCAGGTCTTCCTGGTAGTTCAGACCGGGAAGATAAGTGTATTCAAGGGCCAGAAGAACTCCGCAGAGCCACCTCCTGTAGCGGAAAGCCCTGCTGAGT
>JAPXRK010000125.1:4362-5474 GCA_033813575.1 Synergistales bacterium | reverse complement strand
CCGTTACCTTCTGGGGCCTGATCTCCACCACCAGCCGCTCCGGGATCCTGGCCTTCTTCACTGGATTTGCCGTCCTCTCCTGCTACTACCTCCGGAACCTCGGCAGGAAAAACCTGAAAAAAGTCCTTGCCGTGGCGTTCCTCTTCTGTGCCGTCCTGGGCCTCAACCTGGTACTCAACGAGGGACGGTGGGGGATCCTGATGTACAAGATGGAGGACGTGCTGGAAAACCCCCTCTCCATCGCCAACCGGGACAGCATCTGGGCCACGTCCTGGACCATGTACGCGGAGCGTCCCCTCCGGGGTGTGGGGCTCGGGCAGTACAAGTGGCACTACCTGGATGCCCAGAGGGAGATGCTGAAGCGGTGGCCCGGGATGAAATGGCAGTACACCCACTGGGCCCACAACGAGTTTCTCCAGTGGTTCGCCGAAACGGGAACGGCCGGCGGGCTGCTCATGGTGTTCCTCTGGGGATGGTGGGCGGTTTCCGCCTTTTCCGCCTTTCTCCGGAAGAAAATCCATTCTCCGGAGGCGTACTGGGGGAGCGCCATGGTCGCCCTTTTCCTGTTCAACGCCCTGTGGACCCGGCCCTTCCACCGCATAGAGAACGTCCTCTGGCTTTCCCTCGCCTTTGCGCTGGCCAATCGGGAGATGCTCCTGTCCCTCTTTGACGCCCCGCCCCCGGAGGACTTCCGGAAAGGGGGCCGTCTCATCGGCGGGGTGACGGCGGCAGTCTGCCTCGTCGGCCTCGTGTATTTCGGCTCCGGGGTCCGGGGCGACCGGATGCTCCGTCTCGCGTCGGACGCGGCGGACCCTGTTGTGAGGGAGCGCTATCTTGCCGGGGCCCTTTCAAGCCCCATGGTCCGGGATCTCGCGGAGAAGGAAAGGGCCTATTTCCTCGTCTCCCTGGGACAGGAAAGGAAAGACCCCGAAGTCGTCTCCGAGGGTTTGAACGGTCTCATGGCCTACTTCGGCAAACAGCCCCACGTCCGGGAGCTCAATTACCTCAGGGAGTGGAGCAGGAGGCTGGAAAACGTTCCGCTCTACGACGAGTTTTCCTCCTACGGAGGGCCCGTGTCGGGACCGCCCGCGGAAAAATAGGAGAACGCAGAC
>JAPXRK010000125.1:0-4352 GCA_033813575.1 Synergistales bacterium | reverse complement strand
ACAAGAAACGCGGGGCTTTTTGCCCCGCGTTTCTTGTCTGCCGGTTCAGGAAATGGAGAGCAGTTTCGTGTAGGTGGGGTAAGGCCAGATATCCCCGGCCACGATGGATTCCGCGGTGTCGCAGATCTGGCGGATCTGGGCGTAGAGGGGGAGGCCTTCTTCAGTGATGGCCGCCGCCCGCTCCTCCGTGTCCAGGGTGTGCATCTTCTCCCTGAGGGCTTCCAGTTTCTCCGATGCGGAGATGAGGGACGTCTTCAGGGAACCCAGCCTTCCGATACAGGCGCTCCAGGAACACGCCTCCTTCCGGACCTCCTCGGGGAGGACGGAAAGGGCGGAGCTTTCCAGAAGGATCTGCTTCGACAGGGCGGGAAGGATTCCCTCCCAGATCATTGTGCGGAGGACGCCCATCTCGATCTCCATGGTCTTGATGTACTGTTCGAGCCGGATCTCGTAGTAGGCGATCACTTCCCTGTCGTTCATGATGTGGAGCTTCGAGAGAAGCTCCCTGTTCTCCGGCAGGAGGAAGAGGGCCAGCGCCTCCGGGGTGGAGTTGACGATGGTGAGTCCCCTCTTCTTTGCCTCCTCGTGCCACTGGGGGCTGTAGGCGTTCCCCTCGAAACGGAAGGCCCTGCTTTCGGCGGCGGCGTACTTGATGGCTTCGAGGGCTGCGTCCAGGGCATCCACTTCGCCCACCCTGCTCTCGATCATGTCCCCCACCGTCTCAAGTCCCCAGGCCCACGCCGCGAGGATCATGGTCAGGGGGCCGGCGATGGACTGGGGGGCGCCGGGGGCCCGGAACTCGAATTTGTTGCCCGTGAACGCCAGGGGGGCCGTGCGGTTCCGGTCCGAGTTGTCCGCCATGATCGAGGGGAGCTTGTTCATGCCGAGGTCGATGAGGGCCTGGGCGGGCATGTCGTCGGGAAGCCCCTTCTCCACCGCGTCGAGAATGCCTGTCAGGGTGGAGCCCAGGTAGGCGCTCATGATGGCGGGAGGCGCCTCGTTGCCCCCGAGCCTGTGCATGTTCCCCGGGGAGGCGATGGCTGCCCTGAGCAGGCTGTGATATTTCGATACGCCGAGGAGCAGGGCGCTCAGAAAGGTCAGGAACTGGATGTTCTTCCGGTGGTTCGACGAGGGTTTCAGGAGGTTCCGCCCCTCGCTGTCCATGATGGAGATGTTCACGTGCTTCCCGCTGCCGTTGAGCCCGGCGAATGGCTTCTCGTGGAGCAGAAGCTGGAAGTCGTGGCGCCGGGCCATCTTCCGCATTACGTCCATAATCTGCTGGTTCTGGTCGCAGGCGAGGTTGGCGTCGGCGAACTGGGGGGCGAACTCGAACTGGCAGGGGGCAACTTCGTTATGCCGGGTGGTGATGACTACGCCAAGCCGGTACAGGTCCCGCTCCACGTCTTCCATGAACGAGAGGACTCTCGTGGGGATGGAACCGAAGTAATGGTCCTCCATCTGCTGTCCCTTGGGGGGCGGGCAGCCCAGGATGGTCCTGCCGCAGTACCGTATGTCCAGGCGGTCCTTTGCCACAACGCTGTCCACGAGGAAATACTCCTGTTCGGCCCCGACGGTGACGTGGGCCCACTTGATCCCCCTGTTGCCGAAGAGCTTCAGGAGGCGCATGGAGCGGGTTTCAACGGCGTCCACCGCCTTGAGGAGAGGCGTCTTGAGGTCCAGGGGGGTTCCGTCGTAGGAGATGAAGACCGAGGGGATGCAGAGGGTTCCGCCTTTCTTGCTCATCATGATGAAGGCCGGGCTCGAGGGATCCCAGGCGCTGTAGCCCCTGGCCTCGAAGGTGGACCGTATGCCGCCCGAGGGGAGGGAAGACGCGTCTGGCTCGCTCTGGATGAGTTCCTTGCCCTTGAAGGATTCGATGGGCATTCCGCTTTCGTCCTTGGACATGAAGGACATGTGCTTTTCGGCGGTCATCTCCGTCCGGGGGTGGAACCAGTGGGTCCAGTGGGTGGCGCCCTTCGAGAGGGCCCATTCCTTCATGGCCGCCGCCACCATGTCCGACATGGCCGAGTCGAGCTTCTGCCCTCCTTCTATGGAGGCCATGAGCGCCTCGAAAATATGCTGGGGGAGCCTCTCCTTCATTGCCCGCCTGTCGAAAACGTACATTCCGAAAATATCCCGCGCCTTGTCGAATTCCACTTCGGTTCAACTCCTTCCGGCTGGTCCCGTAAAAAATTAAAAAAACGATGCCACTTTATAGCACTCCCCCCGTACATTAGTCAATAGAAAAGGCAAATAGTGCTGCATAAAAAACAATATCGCGTCATTAGGATGCTTCAGGCTCTTTTTAAACGGTTTTTTTTCAAAAAAACAATCATACTCGGCAAGAGGACCGTTCGGCAAACGGCTCCCCTGGTTCCGTCTCCCCTGGTCTGAAGGCCGCGGGAGGCTGTCGGCCGTTTCTCTTCCATGGATTTGGTGTAAAATCAATGTGAAAATGGTTTTTGTCCCTGTTCCCGGGCCGGTTGTCACCGGCGCCCATTTTTCTCGAAAGGCGGGGATTCCCCATGCTGCTCCGGAAGGAATTCACCTTCGACGCCGCCCACAACCTGGTGGAATACCACGGAAAGTGCGAGCGGCTTCATGGACATACATACCGGCTTGCGGTGGTTCTGAAAGGCTCGCCCGACCGGGAGGGAATGATCGCGGACTTCTGCGGGGTCTCCTCCCTGGTAAAGGAGCGGGTCATATCAAGGCTCGACCACGCCTACCTGAACGATATTCTTCCCCAGCCCACGGCGGAGTACATTGCCCGGTGGGTCTGGGAGCAGGTGGAAGAACCTCTCCGCCGCCCGAACTGCAGACTCTGGGAGGTGGAGGTCTGGGAAACCGCCACGAGCTGCGCGGTGCTCACCGCCGAGGACATGGACCATGCGTGACGTCCAGAGCGAACGGGATTCCCGGCGCATTCCCATCGACCGTGTGGGTGTCGGCGGCGTGTCATACCCCATCGTGGTCCTGGACCAGAAAGAAAATTTCCAGCATACGGTGGCTTCCGTCTCCATGTCCGTCTCTCTTCCCCACGAGTACAGGGGGACCCACATGAGCCGGTTCATTGAGGTGCTCCACGAGTTCCAGGGGAAGGTGACCCTGCCCCACATGGAGCATATCGCCGAAGACCTCCGGACGGTGCTCTCCGCCGAGTGCGCGGAGATCGTCTTCTCCTTCCCCTATTTCATATCGAGAAATGCCCCCGTCTCGGGACTGAGCAGCTTTACCAGGTACGACGTCTCCTTTACGGCCGTCAAGGGAGAGGACTTCTTCGACCTGGTGACCTCCGTCACCGTCCCGGTCCAGACCCTGTGCCCGTGCTCCAGGGAGATCTCCGAGGCCGGGGCCCACAACCAGAGGGCTTTCGTGACGATCGCCGTCCGGATGAAGGAGCTTGTGTGGATTGAGGAACTGGTCGCTGTTGCCGAGAAAAATGCCTCCGCCCCGGTGTATACTTTACTGAAGCGGGAGGACGAAAAATTCGTCACCGAACAGGCCTACAACAACCCCCGCTTCGTTGAGGACGTTCTGCGGGACGTGGCGATGGACCTGGAGGCCGAGGACAGGATCACCTGGTACAGCATCCGGGTCGCCAGCAGCGAAAGCATCCACAACCACGACGCCTTCGCGTCCCTGGAAAGGGAGAAGGAAGGGACGGCGGACGACCGGGAGGAACGGAAATGAAGGTAGTGTTTTGGGGAAAAGAATTCTTCCGCCTGAAGGAATCCCTTGAAAGAGCCTTCGCCGGCCACGATATTCTCATTGCCGATCCGGCGAACGGCGGGGAGGCCCTGGCGGGGGCGGAGATGCTCGTCGTCAGGCCTGTGACCGTGGATGACGGGCTCCTCTCCCGGGCTCCGGCCCTGAAGCTCGTCCAGCAGTGGGGGGCCGGAGCCGAGGGGATCGACCTCGACGCCTGTACCCGCAGGGGAGTCTGCGCCTGCAACGTCCCCTCCATCGGAACGGGAAACGCCGAAGGGGTCGCGGAAGTGGCGTTCCTCCACATGCTGATCCTGGCGAAACGCTTCTTCCGGGCCCGGGAAAAGCTTCTCGAAGGGAAGGTCTACACCCCTCCGGGAATCGCTCTGTGGGGCAAAAAGGCCTGCGTCATCGGTCTCGGCAACGTGGGGCGCTCCGTCACGGTGCGCATGAAGGCCTTCGGCATGAAGGTGACCGGGGTCAACCGCACCCTTCCTGCTGACCACGCCCTGTGGGGAATTGACACCTTCATCCCCCTCACGGATGCGGAAAAGGCGGTGAAGGGCGCGAAGTTTGTCGTGACGGCCCTCGCCCTCACCCCGGAGACGGAGAACATTATCGGCGAACCCCTTTTTCGGGCCATG
>JAPXRK010000124.1:0-5480 GCA_033813575.1 Synergistales bacterium | reverse complement strand
AGGGAGCTTGTTATTGCCTCATTATCGGGGTTCTATCGCGGACGCGTTGTTCCGCAGGCGAAGAAGCCGCCTTTCTGTAGGGGGGTGGGAGTTGAATCCGTTCGGAGAGGTCTTGTACCCGGCCGCCTTCATTTTTTCCATGGCCCGGACGAGCCCCCACGGGCTGTAAGCCGCTGCGGCGGAGGTCCTGATTCCGTAGTCGTCTGCGGCCACTTCCTGTTCCCGGCTGAAGCCGGACTCGGCCAGGGCCATGCCCACGCCCCCGGCAATTTCCCCTGCCGTGTTGCCGTCAAGGGCATGGAAAAGAAGGCCCCAAAGCAGGCTGCGTCCGACGGAGCTGTTGTAGTGTCCCAGCTGGATATGCCCCGCCTCGTGAGCAAGGATGCCGGCGATTTCGTCCTCGCTGTCGAGTATGGCCATCATACCGGTCGTGACATGGACAGAATGATTTCCCGGGGAAAACTTCACCCAGGCGTTGGGTTCCTTTTTGTTCTCGAAGTTGACCGGCTTGTGTTCGATTCCTGCCTTTGCGGAAATTTTTGCCCATGCGCGGTTCACTACGGCCTGGTCTATGGCGGCTTCCAGAGTCCCCGTGAAAAGAAGGGCCAGAAGAGAAACGGCGGGAAGGAGTTTCCCTATTTTTTTCACATCGTTCTCCTCCTTATTTCCGGGGATTACTCCCCGGGAGATGTCTTTCAATTGGTGCGCTTTCATTGAAATTCTTGCGTATTTTTTCCCTGCAGGAAAGGGGAGAATTACGTATAATATCCTATTATGACCAATCACGGCCAAATGATGCTTCAATGCACCCTCTGCGGTGCAGCGGTTCGGGAAGACAGCCTCCGGTGGCGGTGCGTTTGCGGGGCTCCGTTCGCTTCGGACTTCGGCGGCGTCCCCCCCATGGACAGGAGCCGGATACGCCCCGGAGAGCAGGGGATGTGGCGCTACGGCTCCTCCCTTCCCCTGGAAAGACCGGAGGAGAAGGTGTCCTTCGGTGAGGGATGGACTCCTCTCGTCGCCGAACCATGGAACGGCCTGAACCTCTTCCTCAAGCTTGACTATGCCTGCCCGACCGGCTCCTACAAGGACCGTGGGATGGCCTACATTGTGAGCAGACTGAGAGACCTGGGAATCCGCGAGGTCATCGAGGATTCTTCCGGAAACGCCGGAGCCTCCATGGCGGCTTACTGCGCCAGGGCGGGCATACGGTGCCGCGTTTTCGTCCCCTCCTACACCTCGGAGGGGAAGTGTGTCCAGGTTGTCTCCTATGGCGCGGAACTGGAGAGGGTCCCGGGAACCAGGGAGGATACGACCAGGGCAGCCGAAAAAGCTGCGGAGGGCACATTCTACGCAAGCCACAACTGGAGCCCGTGGTTTGCCCACGGGATTAAGACTTTTGCTTTCGAACTGTGGGAACAGCTTGGGTTCACCGCTCCGGAAGCGGTTTTGCTTCCTGCGGGCCAGGGGAGCCTCGTCTTCGGCTGCACCCTGGCCTTTGAAGAACTGCTTTCAAGCGGCGAAATAGAAGCCCTTCCGAAGATTTTCGCCCTTCAGCCGAAAAACTGCGCCCCCCTGGAGGAGGCGTTCAGGAACGGAAGTCCTTCTCCGGGCAGAGTGGAGAAGAGTGAAACCATCGCGGAAGGTATCAGTTCCGCGGAACCTGTTCGGGGAAGAGAAGTCCTCTCTGCCGTGCGAAAAACCGGAGGAGCGGTTCTCTCCTTTACGGACAGGGAAATTTGGGACGGTTTTGTGAAGCTCGCCCGCAGAGGGTATTTTGTTGAACCTACGAGCGCCATCGTTGCCGCGGCGGCGGAACGGCTTTCCCGTGAAGGCGCGGTCGGCAGGAACGGCCCGGTGGCGGCGGTTCTCACCGGCTCGGGGCTCAAGGGAAGCGGCAAGATACTCTCCCTGTTCTCCTCTCCGCCGGAGGACTGAATGAAAAGGCGGCATTTCCCTTTACAGGGGACGGACCTTTAATGGGCAGGGTGAGCGTGAACAACCTCCGGGAGGGGATGGTCCTCGAAGAAGACCTGTCGGCCCCCAACGGGAGGTTCATCCTTGGCAGGGGTGCCGCCCTGAAAGAGAACCATATCCGGATGTTCAAGATATGGGGCGTCACAGGTGCTTCCGTGGAAGGGGCCGAGGACGGCGACATAGCGGTGGAGGAGCACCTCCGGGAAGAGGCGCTCCGGTCGGCTGAGGCCTTCATTGATTCCTATTTCCCGCCTTCGCAAGGCGAAACGCCGGCTTCAGCGGAAATCCGGTCCTTCTGCGCGAGGAAAATTGCAGGGGAAATAGCTTCGGGCAAATCGCCCTCTCCTCTTCCCGAAATGAAACAGCTCCCGCGCCCTCCCGAGGGGCACTTCGGCCGGACTTTCTCAGCCTATGGCCTCGCAAGGAACGAGGTGAGGCTCGTTTCTTTCCCTGATATTTACTTCAAGATACAGGAAGTCATCAATTCTCCGATAAGCTCCGCCACCACCATCGCAAAAGTGGTGGGGAAGGACCCCAGTCTCACCGCCCGTCTTCTCCGGCTGGTGAACAGTTCCTTTTACAGTTTCCCGAATCCGATCCTGTCCATTCCGAGGGCAATCGCCATCATCGGGGCGAATGAGCTGACGGCCCTCGCCCTTGCAGTTTCCACCATGACGGTGTTCCGCCATGTGCCGCCGGCGTACGTGGACATGAAATCCCTCTGGAAGCATTCCATCGCATGCGGCGTGTTTTCCCGCCTGCTGGCCTATTCCAGGAGAATACGGAACGAGGAGCGGTTCTTCCTCGCCGGACTTCTGCATGACCTCGGGAGGATCATTCTTTACACCAAGACGCCGGCGGAGATGACCTATGCCCTCGAGCTTTCCTTTTTTGAGCGGATCCCCCTCTGGCGCGCGGAAAAGAGGATATTCGGCTTCGACCACGCCGCCGTGGGAAAGGTTCTTCTCGAAGAGTGGAACATCCCGGAAAGCATAAGGAAGCTCTGCGACTTCCACCACTCTCCCCTGGAAGAAAACGCGCCGGAGGAATCTGCCTTTGTTCATACCGCGGATTACATCGCCAACGGACTCCGCACGGGGACCAGCGGATCGGTCTTTCTTTCCGCCGTCTCACCGGCAATTTGGGACTATCTCGGGCTGGACGAAGGGGATCTGGAATCCGTTCTCGTTCAGGGAGAGCGGCAGATCCGCGAGATCATGCATATTTTCCTGATGGCTTGAGGCGAGTATGATGAGCGGAGATCCCATGGAAAAAATGAAAGAAAGGCTCTCCATTTTCTCAAGGGAACGGGAGGCGACAAAACGGCTTCTCGAATCCGCCGTGGATTCCCTCGGCTTTTCCGTGGTGGTGGACGAAGAGTTTTCCTTCCATGCCCTGTTCGAGGAATGCGCCCGGAAAGTGCGTTCCTTCATAGCCTTTGAATCCCTGGCATTCATCGTCTTCTCCCATGACGGCCTCGATATGTCCCTTAAATTCTGCGATCCTCCCTCCGGCAGGACCTTCTTCGAGGACGAAGTGCTCCCCCTCGTTGAAGACCGGACCTTCGCCTGGGCCGTGGACAGGAACCGGCCGGTCATTGTCACGGCAACCGACAGCAAGGGACAGATTCTCCTTCATTCCATGACCACCCAGAACAGGACCATGGGAATGTTCATGGGATACCTCGGGGAAGACGAGGGAGATATTCTCGACCTGTCCTTCGCCTTTCTCACCGTGGTCCTCAGCACAGCAGCCGGATTGCTCCAGAATGCCGAGCTCTACACAGTGATACGGGGACTGAACGGTGAACTCGGCAAAAAAATAGAACGTCTCGAGGAATCGGAGCGAAGCCTCGCCGAGGCCATGCGGGCAAGGGACACTTTTCTCGCCAACGTCAGCCATGAAATACGAACCCCCCTGAACGGAATTCTCGGCATGGCGAGCCTGCTCGAGGACACTTCCCTTGACTCCCGCCAGGCCGATATGGTCCGGATCCTTCGGGATGAATCCTCCTCACTTCTGCGGCTCATCAACGATCTTCTCGATTTTTCGAGGATAGAAGCCGGAAGGTTCACTTTAGAAGACGCTCCTTTCGATTTTGCGGAATTCTGGAACAGCATTCGGGACAGCTTTCTTCCCAGGGCACGGCAGAAAAACCTCCGGTTCCGGATGGAACTCACGGGACAGGTCCCCGGAGCGGTATCCGGAGATTCCCTCAGGATCCGCCAGATTTTCGGCAACATTATAGGGAATGCCCTGAAATTCACGTCGAAGGGCGAGGTTTCAGTCCTCGGCGAACTCATCCCGGGGAATGAAGGTCGGGGCGTTCTCCATGTGGATGTCCGGGACACGGGAATCGGCATTTCCGCGGAACAGGCGGGCCGGCTCTTCCGCCCCTTCGTCCAGGGGGATCCCTCCACTACCAGAAAATACGGCGGAACCGGCCTTGGACTCGTGATCTCGAAACGCTTGCTGGAGGGCATGGGAGGAACCATATCCATCGAGCCTGAGGAAGGGCAGGGAGCCCATTTCCGGTTCACCCTTCCCCTGATGTTCCTTGCCGGGAAGACCTGCGGGAAGGACGGCTCTGCGGGGCCCGTCATCGGCTTTCCACCGGAGTATTCTGTGCTCGTGGTGGAGGATAACGAAACAAGCAGGATGGTGGCGGTCTCTCTGCTGGAAAAAATGGGCGTTCCAACGATTGAAACTGCTGAAAATGGTGCCGTGGCCATTGAAAAACTCTCATCGAGAAGGTACGATCTTGTCCTTATGGATATCCAGATGCCGGTGATGGATGGATTGGAAGCCGTGGCCGCCATCAGGGAGCCGTCGTCCGCCGTTCTGGACCACCAGGTCCTCGTAGCCGCTATGACGGCCAACACGCTTCCCGCCGACAGGGAAAAGTATCTCAGGTCGGGCATGACGGACTACATCAGCAAACCGGTTCTCCCCGAGGAACTCGGAAGACTTCTCCTGAAAAGCCTCGGGGTGGAAAATCTTCGGGCTGTCGACAGGGACGGCGGAAATGGAAAGAGCATCTTCAGAAAGGATCTCCTCCTCAAACGCCTGGGAGGGGATGAAAAACTCTGCGAAAAGACCATACAGCTTTTTGTGGAAGATTCCCTGAAACTTGCGGAGGACCTTGCTGCCCTTATCGGGTCAGGTGCTTTCGATGAAGCGAGGATGAAAGCCCATACCCTGCGGGGTGCGGCGGCGAACGTGGAGTCCGGGGAGATCATGGCTGCAGCGGCAGCGGTGGAAGAGGCCGCCGCCGACGGCAAAGGGCCGGAGGCCCTCGCCCTGGTGCCGGGAATTTTTGCGGCCCGGGAAAGGTTTCTTGCTGAAGTTCCGGGCAGTGAAGGTACCCATCGATATAGCGCCGGAGAACGGAAAGGATGAATGGCCTCTATGAAAATTCTTGTTGCCGAAGATGACGCAACATCTTTGTTCATGCTGCAGTCACTGCTCGAAAAATGGGGGTACGATGCCGTGGCCCTTTCCGACGG
>JAPXRK010000123.1:0-5494 GCA_033813575.1 Synergistales bacterium | reverse complement strand
GCCCTCGCCTTCGGCGCTTCGGGCCGGTTTCTCATCCTCGACTACGGTGCCGGCACCGTGGATCTGTCGGTGGTGGAGTGCGGCGGCGGTGTCTGGCAGGTTCTGGAGAGCAGGGGAACGCCCTCCTGCGGCGGCCGGGATTTCGACGCCGCCCTGGCGCTGCTCCTTGCCGAAAAGACCGGCACGAATCACGGAGGAGCGGAGTCGCCCCTTCACCGGCTGCTGCTCGCCGAAGCCGAGGAGGTCAAGATCGCCCTCTCCGGCTGCCTCAACCATGAATGGATTCCTCCCGCCGGGTTGGGAGCCTCTTCGGTTGCGGTCACGCGGGAAGAGTTCGAGAATCTGGTCCGGCCCTCCCTGGAGCGGGTCGTCGCCATGGCGGAATCTCTCTGGAAGGAACACGAACCGTCGAAGCTCCTTCTCGTCGGCGGAGGAAGCCGCATTCCCCTCCTCAGGACCCTTCTCGCCGAGAGGCTGGCCAGGCCTGAACACCTCAGCCTGTGTCCCGACGAGGCGGTGGTCATCGGCGCCGCCCTCTACGGCAGCCAGGCCAGGACGGAACGACTGCTCCTGGACGTGCTCTCCGACAGCCTCGGCATTCTCGCCGCGGACGGAACCCCCGTTCCGCTGCTGGAGAAGGGCATGCATCTCCCTGTGAAGGTCGAGAAGAAATTTGAGAGCGTCGGGAGCGGCCCCTTCAGCCTTCGGGTCTTCCAGGGAGACGGGGGACGGATCATTTCCACCGTGAGGATTCCCGACGCGGAAAAGGGCGAGGCCGTCGTCCTGGTTTTCGCGGTGGATTCCGGGGGCCTGCTCCGGATTGACATCCTGAGGAAGGGCGGCCGGGCGACGGTCATCCCTCCCCTTGACGTAGGCGCTCAAGGCGCCTCCTTCTCCGCCTCCGGGCCGGAGGAGCTCCTCGATCTGGAGAAGCGTTTCGCCAGGGTTTCCCCGGTCCTGTCGCAGGCGCAGCAGGCCCGGGGAGATGCTCTCTTCCGCACCGTCAGGGGCCTCAGGGACGAAGACTGCTATCCAGGGGGCGTGGAGTCCCTGGAGCAGATGGTGGCCGAAATGGAAAGGGTGATCCGCTGACATGGCCGTGCCCCTGGAATTGCTGGACTGCTTCGAAATCCTTGGTGTTTCCCCGGGCGCCCACCCCGGAGAAATCCGATCCGCTTTCCGCCGTCTTGCCCTCTCCTTCCACCCTGACGTGGCGGGCCCTCAGGGAGCGTGCAGGTTCGAGGCCATAGCCGCCGCTTATGCCGCCCTGAAGTCGGCGAGCCCGGGAGAGATCGCCGACGCCCTGAAGAAGGAAAGAAAAGCCCCCGGAACACCTCCAAAAAAGGACCGGGGTGGTTCTCCCTTCCGCTGGAGAAGAAAAAAGCAGGCCCCTCCGCCTCCTTCAGAAAAGAAGAAGGAAGGGGAGGATTGTTCCGGGCGGGTCAGGGAACTGCTCCTCGAGCGGGCCCTTGTGGAGGCGGAACTCTCGGTGGCCAGGCTGCTTGAAAGAGCGGGAGGAGGGGACGGGACCGGGGATGTTGCCCGCCTTGTGAGGCGACTGCTCGGAGCTCACCCCGAAGTCCGGCTGCTCGCCCTGGGGGCCCTGGGGCGGAAGGCCGCGGACGGGGAGGTCTTCGCCGCCCTTCTCGAGATGGTTCGCCTCTGGCCGGTGGATGAAGCGGTGCTCGAGCGCCTTCTCCTGCTGGACTATTCTCCGGAGCGCAGGAGGAAGATGGCCGAAGCGCTGGCCGTCAGGTTTTCCGCCCTTCCCGAACGGCCGGCCCTGGCCTTTCTCCGGTGGATCTCTCCCCTTCCGGGCAGGGAGGGGCTTCTGGGGAAAGTTTTTTTCCACCAGTCTCCCCGGGTCCTCGCTGCAGCCCTTTCCCTCTGGACCGGAAGCTCCCTTCCCGACGACCTGGCCCTCCTCCGGCTGCTCAAGCGGGATGAGGACGGCATTCTCGTCCCGCTGCTCAGAATCCTGAAAGTTCGGGGAGCTCCTCCATGGGCGGTCCCGAGGCTGACTGCACTATCGGAAAAACATCCTTCACCGGCCGTCAGAGTTTGGGCCCGGAGTATTGTGCGGGCTGAAAATCTGGTATAAAATACTGTGAGTTGTGAGGTGGGATTTTTGGACGGAAAGTGTCTGTTCTGCGAGATTTCGGCAGGAAGGATCCCTGCGGAGACGGTCTATGCTGACGAAGATGTGATCGTCATCCGTGACATTAAGCCGCAGGCGCCCGTACATCTTCTTGTGATACCGAGAGAACACGTGGAATCAGCCGCCCATGTCCGGAAACCCGAAGTGTGGTCGAAAGTCATGGACTGTGCCGTGCAGACGGCCTCCCGCCTGGGGATTGATCCGGACGGATACAGGCTCGTGGTAAACTGTGGAGCGCAGGCCGGGCAGACGATTCCCCACCTTCATATTCACCTGTTGGCGGGACGAAGTTTCCGCTGGCCACCGGGGTAGATGCGGGTGGCGTAGAAAGGGGGGAATGGTGTATGACGACTGTCGTTCGAAGAGAAAACGAATCCCTTGATGACGCTCTCAGACGGTTCAAGCGCGAGGTCTCCAAGGTTGGGACCCTTCGCGAGGTGCGAAAGAGAGAGCACTACGAGAAGCCCAGTGAAGCAAAGAAGACGAAGCGGGCCGAGGCCGCGCGGAAGAGGCGGACCAAGTCCAGGGGGTAGGGTACTGTGATCGATCTCGAGAAACGGATTTCTGCTGATCTTCTGGCCGCCATGAAAGAGAAGAAGAAGATGGAACTTTCCTCCCTCCGGATGCTCAAGGCGGAGTTCCAGCGGGCCAGGACGGAAAAGGGACACGCCGGCGAACTGTCGGAGGACGAAGTCATTTCCCTGGTGCAGCGTCTTGTGAAACAGCGCCGCGAGGCAGCGGACCAGTACACCGCCGTCGGGGCAGGCGACCGGGCCGCCCGGGAACTGAAGGAAGCCCTCTTCCTCGAGACGTACCTTCCGGAGCAGCTGAGCGACGAAGAACTCGGGCAGATCGTCGAGGAGGCGGGCGCCTTCGCGAAAGCCGCCGGTCCGAAGGACATGGGCCGGGTCATGGGCAGGGTCATGACGGCAGTCAAGGGCCGTGCCGACGGGAAGCGGGTAAAGGCAAGGGTCCAGGAATACCTTCAGTCTCTCGTCGGGTAGCCTTCGCCGCAGCGTTGCGGACAATCCGAAAAATTTGCAGTGAACAGAAAGCCGGGGAAACCCGGCTTTTTTTTATCCTTTTCCTTTGACATTTCCCGGATGGCATTGTAGACAACCGGCTATAGGCATCGGGTCCCGGAGAATAGGGAATTTCGTCTCTCTGGAAAAACACCACATATCGGGGTATCATACCCAAGGTTGTACTATATATAGGGAGGTTCGCCCATGAGATGTCCATCCTGCGGAGCCATGGAAACCCGGGTCATAGAGACCAGGACCGCCGACGAGGGGCGGGTCGTCCGGCGGCGGCGCGAGTGTCCCGAATGCTCGAACCGCTTCACCACCTACGAAAAGGCCGAGGAGAAGCGGACCCTCCGGGTGATCAAGAAGGACGGGAGCAGGGAAACCTTCGGCCGGGACAAGATCATCCGGGGCATCGGCAGGGCCTGCGAAAAGCTCCCGGTCTCCCTCGAGCAGATAGAAGACCTTGCCTCGAAGATCGAGGACGATCTCAAGGGGGAAGGGTACGGGGAGGTTCCCGTGTCGGAGATCGGCCGGAGAGTCATGGAAGGCCTGCGGAAGATCAACCAGGTGGCCTATGTGCGCTTTGCCTCGGTCTACCGGGAGTTCACCGACCTTCAGAGCTTCCAGCATGAAATAGCCCGCCTCATCGGTGAAAAGGAGGTTTCCAGGAATGGCGAAGAACACTGAGGGACGGGTGGCGTTCCTCAAGGGAAGGGAAGGTCCTGCACGGGGCCGTGTAAAGGACGTGCCGGGACGGCAGATGGTCATGTTCTCCCCGGGGGGAGAGTCCACCGACCTCGCCCTCATGGTGGACGCCCTCGCCCACGAGGAGACCCAGGCCTGGCATCCTTCGAGGATCCGGGACGCCCTTGTGAAAGAAGCTGGCGTGGAGCCCGGCCTCGCCGGGGAGATCGCCTCCGAGGTGGAGTCCGACCTGCTGCGGTGGGGCCGGGACAGGGTCACCACGTCCCTCGTCAGGGAGCTCGTCAACGTCAAGCTCTTCCAGCGGGGCCTGGACGCCAAGCTCCAGGACCACAGCCGCATCGGCATTCCGGTCCACGACCTGGAGACCATGATGCTGAACCCCAACCGGGAGAACAGCAACACCACCCACAACCCTGAATCCATCAACCTCTCCATCGCGGAGCTGGCGCTGAAGCAGTACGCCCTCACCAAGGTCTTCTCCAGGGACGTGGCGGAAGCCCACCTTTCGGGGACCATCCACCTCCATGACCTGGGCATGGTGAACAGGCCCTACTGCTCAGGCCAGAGCATCGCCTACGTGGCGAAGTTCGGGCTCAACCTGCCCTCCATCACCAGCATCTCCAAGCCGGCGAAGCACCCCGACGTGCTTCTGGCCCACCTGCTGAAGATGACCTCGGTGCTGCAGAACAACTTCGCCGGCGCCATCGGGTGGGACGCTGTGAACACCTTTTTCGCCCCCTACCTCGCCGGCCTGCCGGAGGAGCGGATCCGCCAGCTCGCCCAAATGCTCATCTTCGAGTTCAACCAGCTCGCCGGGGGCAGGGGAGGACAGGTGGCCTTCACGGACATCAACCTCTACTACGAGGTGCCGAAGCACTTCCGGGACGTGCCCGCCATCGGCCCGGGGGGCGTGGAGACGGGAAAAACCTACGGCGACTATGCCCCCGAGGCGAAGAGTTTCCTGAAGGCCCTCTTCCGGGTGTACATGGATGGGGACAGCCGGGGGCAGCCGTTCTTCTTCCCCAAACCCCTGCTCCACATCACCGAGGATTTCTTCCGCGAGGAGGGGTGGGAGGAGATGCTCTCCCTCGCCTGCGAGCTTTCAGCCGAAAAGGGGAACACGTATTACGTCTTCGACCGGGGGGACGTGGTGAAGCTCTCCGAGTGCTGCCGCCTGAGCTTCGAACTGGACGACCGTGATCTCCTCGATGCCCGGACGCCGTGGAAGCTCCGGTTCTGCGCCCTGCAGAACGTGACCCTGAACCTGCCCCGCCTCGCCTACCGGAGCGCGGGGGACAGGGAGACCCTGTTCGACCTCGTCGACCATTACATGGAGGTCGCGGCGAAAGCCCACGCCCAGAAACGGAAGTTCCTCGGCGGCATCCTGGCCCAGGGAAAGAATGGGCCTCTCTCCGTGCTCTGCATGGACCACGACGGCGAGGCCTATCTCCGGCTGGACAAGGCGAAATATCTCATCGGCATCCTCGGCGTGAACGAGATGGTCCAGGTGATGACCGGATCCCAGCTTCACGAGTCGAAAGAGGCCCTGGATCTTGCCCTCGCGGTGGTCCGGTACATGAACCTGAAGTGCGAAGCTCTCACC
>JAPXRK010000122.1:1044-5499 GCA_033813575.1 Synergistales bacterium | reverse complement strand
GGTTGTTGGTCTCCACCTGCTTCTTCACCGACTCGAGGGTCCTGCCCCTCCATGTGCCGATCTGCAGGAGGAACTCCCCCCGGACGCTTCCCCGGGACGTATCCTCGTCAAGGGTGAGAAGCACACCCTCTTCGTTGGGGCCTCCCGCCCACGACGCGGAAGCGGCCACGGAACAGCCCATGGGAAGAACCTCCACGGATCTGTACGCTTCGGCGAGAGATTCCATGGGGGCTCCCTTCTGGTTCCCCCGCAGCTTCCGGTAGACGGTAACACCCACGCTGCCCCTCACGCCCCGGGTGTTCTGATGGGGGGTGAACTGGATCTCCGTCTCGGGATGGGCTGTCCGTTCTCCCCCGCCGCCGCCGAAGCCGTCGGTTCCCCCAACGGTCTCGCCGAGGATGACGAAAGACCGCCGTCCCTGGCTGGGGTCGCTGCTCCACCGGAAGGAGTCGGCGGCCTGTTCGGCCATGCTGGGGGGCAGAAGGGCCTTCACGGCCACGATCTCTCCCTCCATGACAGTCGCCGGAAGTTCGAGCCTCAGCGTTCCGTCGTCTTCAGCCGCTCCATCCTTTTCCGGTCCTTCTCCGGCGTCCCCGGGAACAGCCGCCGTTTCATCGTCCTTCTTTTCCGGGTCAGGATCTGATTTCTCTTTGTCCGGTTCCGGCTCCTCCTCTTCGGGACCGGGCCAGGAGGGCTCCGTGATCTCGATGAGCCCCGACTCGGCGGCCGCGGTCCGCCCCTTTCCGTCCCGGGCGGTCACCCGGAACCTGAGAGACTGGCCCGCCAGGCCACGAGCGGACTTCACCAGCCGTCTCCCCGCGACGGCCGCTCCGGAGCTCCATCTCCGGGAGACGCTGTCCCACTCGTGCCATTCGTACTCCACGCCGTCCAGGGGATCCTTCACGGCAAGCCGGATCGTTTCGGTATCGCCCACCTTCGACGGGTGGGGTTCCAGCGCAACGGTCAGCGGGACTTCCCTGACGACCGAGATCTTCCTGGACGCCGATCCCTCGAAGAGCACCGTCCCGTCAAGGACCTGGGCGGCGTAGAAGACGATCTCCGCCGTCTTTCCCTCCCAGGGGGCCGTGTCGAAATGAATGGCGTCTCCGTCCCCGGCGAATTCCCCGTTGACGGACCACTGGTATTTCAGGGTTCCTCCCCCCTTTCTCGGGAAGGCGGTGCCCGAAAACCGGAGGGGTGTTCCGGCCGCGGCCTCGGTGATATCAGGTTCGAGGAGGACCCGGAGTTCTCCTCCGGCTCCTCCGGGAGGCAGAACCTCCAGAGAAAGGGCGGACGCCGAGACGAAACGGTTCTTCGTCCGTGCCTCCACCCGGATCTCCACGGTCCGCCCCTCGTAGCCCACTCCGTCGAAGGATATGGTCCGTTCCGCCGTGGAGGCGATCCGTCTCCCGTCCACGAACCAGATGTACCATTCGAACCCCTCGCCTCCAAGACCGAATTCCTCCGTCTCCGCCGTGAGAGGAACAATTTCGCCCGCCCGGAAGGAATCCACGGGGCAGGTCAGCCGCAGCCGCGGACGGGGCGTATCGGCTGCGGAGAGGACGGTCACCGGGTGAACTGCCCGTACCCAGTCGGCTCCGGGAAGATCGGCGAGGACATGCACTTCCAGGACCTTCTTTCCCGGGGACGAGGGAGTCCACCGGATGCGGGACGTCGTGTCTCCCTCAAGGGCCTCCCCGTCGCCGCCGGAGGCGAACTTCCAGTCGTACCGGACCGACCGGAGCTCCCTGTCCAGGACGACCGTAAAACTCGCTTCCATCCCCTCGCCCACGGTGTCCGGACCAGAAATCCGCACGCCGGGAGGGGTTTGCCTGCTGCGGAGGGATTCGAGATATTCCCTGTATTCGCTGATCATCCGGCGCCGCTCCGGGGTACCGGAGGGATAGATCAGGGCCCCCGCCCTCGTCCGGACTGCGGGCTGCAGGGTCTTTTCATCGGCCCCGTTCCGGCCGACGATCTCCTCCACGGCGGCGGCGGCCTCCCGGAGGGCCTTTTTTGCCTCCCCGAGGTCTTTCCGGTCCTCTTCGAGGACGATCCGGATCGATTCGGGAGAGCAGGAGGGCTTCCGCACCAGGATGAAAAAGGCGCTCCACCGCTCCCGGAACTCCATAAGGGCGCCATGGACCTTCAACCACTCTTCCCAGTCGGCGATAACCGCCTCCTGGGCTTCCCGGCCGCTTCCGGTCTTTTCGAGAAGGGAGCCGCCGCAGCCCAGTTCCTCACCTATCTCCCGCAGTTTCTTTTCGTTCGTCCCCTGGTCGAAGGCCTTCCGCTTTTCCAGCTCGGCGATGACGTCGGCGAAGTACTGCCGGGTCACTGTTTTCACCTCCGAGACGTACTTCTCATACAGCCGCTCCCCGTACAGGCTGAGGTTCAGGTATCTCCGGGGCCAGACGGGGATGCCGCTCTGCCCGTCGGAGAGCTCCTTCCGCGCCAGGAGTTCGTGGTACATGGCGATGGACGGGTGGGTCCTCACCTGGGGCACGAGAATGTTGGAGATCTTCGGCACCAGCTCCGGCAGGGTAAAGGCCTCGTCCCGCCCCACGGTGACCGCTCCTCCGCCGGGAAGGCGGTACGTTATGGACTTCACCCTCCACGTCCCCTCCCGTGTCGGCTCGAAGTCCGTTCCCTCGTACAGTTCATCCACCATTTCGTCGTACTGCCACTGCTGCCACGTGCCCACATACCACTCGGCGGCGGCGGTTCCCATGCCGTAGAGGGCCTCGGGGACGGCGAGCGTGGGGAAGAGAAGGTAGACCACGCCGATGGCCGCCCGAGTGTAGTTCTCCATGACCACGGCTTCCACGATATCTCCTCCCGGAACCCGGGACCGGAAGAGCTGGGTTGCCACGTTGGACACCGATTCGGACATGTCCTTCCCCTCCCGGAAGCCGCTTACGTAGGCGTAGAGCTCCTGGCCCAGGTTGACGGCCTTGAAGGGAAGGGAGTTCCCCACGGCACCCAGGATGGACGCGTTGAGCCGGTCGTTGATCCTGCCGATGGGGATGGTTACCGCCCTGGCCTTTCCCCCGGGGCCGGGAAGAAACACTTCCGGGTTCATGGCCCGGAGGCGGGCCACCGTGTGGTTGTCGAGATAGTCCAGCCAGTTGTTGAAGCCGTCTATCGCCCCGTCGGCGGTGGTGTAGGCTCCCTCGAAGAGGCGCCATGCCATGCCGACGGCCAGGTCGAGGGAACCGGGCTTTTCGGCGGCCAGGTCCAGGTAGCGCTTCATCCGCTCAAGCTCCGACGCCGGGATGTTGAGCACCGTCACCTTCATGGCGTCGGCGAGGGCGATCATGGTCTCGTGGGCCTTCGGGGGGAAATCCACCCCCTTCTCCACGTAGGCCTTGAAGGTCTCCTCGAGTTCCGAGAGCAGTTTTCTCCGCTCCCCGTCCTTTTCCGTGGGGGTCCGGGCATCGTCGATGAGCTTCAGCCGGGCATCGATGCCCTTCGACACGTTGTCCCGGATCAGGGCGGAAGCCCGCTCCCCGAGGGAGAGGATCGCCCTGTCGAGACCGGCGAAATCCCTGGGATCCCCGAGGAGCGGTTCGCTGATCTCCAGGATGCGCTTCAGCCTCTGCCCGCCGTCCAACCCCCTGTTCTGCTTCACCAGGGTCACCTGCCGGGCCCAGGCCGCCAGCGTCGTATCGGCGAGGGGACCTTTGGCGATGGCGGCGCTCCGGTCCACGTACTTTGCCAGCTTGAGAATCTTCTCGTGGTAGGCAAGCCGGGCCTGAATGGCGTCGGTGGTCATGTGGCGGAGCATCTCAAGGCTTACCGCGGGCTCCATGTCCGAGGTCATCCTGTCGGGAGGCTCGTCCATGAGGCGGGCGAGGTCGTCCGGGGCGCCACCCCTCATCCGGAGGTTGTTCTTCAGATTGGCGAAGATGAAGACCCGCTCCACAGGATCTGTGACATCCCGGTAGCCCACCTCCCCGTTTTCCAGTACGATCTCCTGCAGCCGTCCTCTTTTGAGGGAGTCCATCTCCGCCCAGTCAGCGGCGGGCTGGGTGATGTACACGTCGAGGGTGGCCTGCCGGTGGGCGGTAACCAGGGCGTCGAGGGACGTCATGTCCAGGTTGAAGCTGTCCCGGATGGCGGAAGAGATAAAATCCCTGAGGGCGGCGGCGTTCTCCGCCTGGGCCGCCAGGGTGGAGATGTCGATGTCCCCCTCGAACCGGAGCTCTCCGTAGGATTCTCGGGACGACGCGCCGGCATCCATGCGGACGAGATAGGGAAAATCCGGATGGGCGTCCCTGTACCGCCGGACCCCCTCGGCGAAGGCACGCTCGACGCCCTTCCGCCGCACGTCCATGAGGGACCGTTCCGCTTCCCCGAAGGACCGCTCCCATGCCTCGAGGGCTCCGGGAAGAGCGTCCGCCGGAGAGAGGGCTCCCGTCTTCCGCAGCTCCTCACCCCGGAGCCGGATGAACT
>JAPXRK010000122.1:0-1034 GCA_033813575.1 Synergistales bacterium | reverse complement strand
CATCACGTCTCTCATGGCCATGCCGTCCCGGCCGAGGGACCGGAAAAACTCCATGCCGTCCAGGTCGCCGGCCATCACACTCCGGAGCCTCGACTCGAGAAGACGATAGGTCTCGGAAGGCTGGACCGGAGGTTTGCCGATGGGGTTGACCTTCAGCCACCAGCTGTTCTCCCGGTCGGAAGGGGCGGCGTACCCCGCACAGGAGAGGAAAAGAACAATCAGAAGCACCAGGAAGGACAAAAGGAATCGTTTCATGGGAACACCTCCGAAAAAAAGTCCGGACAGAAAGTACCGGCAGGGAAAAAAACAGGCGGCCCCTCCGAAGAAAGGGCCGCTGCCGAATCAGTCGGGTTCCACGGAAAAATCTACCAGGAGCACTTTCCCGCCTGAAAAGGTGACCTGCAGCTCAGCATACCCCGCCTCGTCGGACCATCCGAAAACCGGTCCGTCCTGGAACCGGGGCGGCCCGAGCTCCAGGATGACCTCCCTATGACCGGCATCCAGGCGCACAGACCTTCCCAGGACGTAATCCCCCTGTGTCACCCTGGCTCCGATGAGGGCACGGTTGTCTTTCGTGGAGAAAAAGCGGAGTTCAAGCCCCGGGTAGGACAGTTCGGTGAATGTCACTTTGTAGGACGGGTCGTGCCGCCCGGGTACCTCCCGGTCATTCCGGGATATCGGTTTTCCCAGCTTCTGGACCGCTTCTTCGGGAGTGCTGCCTAACCGCTCCTGGGTGGCGAGGAAGAATGCGTCAAAGGCAAGGCTCTGGGCACCGCCGGTATTCCCGAACCACTCACCCTGGGGGAGGGGTTCCACGTACTGGCCGTAAACCCACCCCTCCACCACCGGACCGTCGGGCAGCGGAACCCTGGCGATCACCAGGGACCAGGGATAGGTGTCGACCCCCTGCTCCTCCCGGAGCACCACGGCGGTCTCCCCGCCGGCAAAGCGTCCGATGACCCTCCCGGTTCTCGATCCCTCGGCACGGATGTTCACTGACGATCCCGTGATCCTGACGAGCACTGGATCTATAC
>JAPXRK010000121.1:0-5502 GCA_033813575.1 Synergistales bacterium | reverse complement strand
GTGCCACCGCGTCCGATACGGCCAGGGGACTGCTCAAAAAATCGGGCGTCTGGGAGAAATTCGAGGCGGGCAAGAAGCAGGCGGAATAGTCATGCCCGACTACAGGGAGCTCGTCGAGTTCATCGTCAGGCGTCTCGTGACGGATCCGGACAGTGTCCGGGTTGAAGCGGAGACCGACGACCGGGGTGTGACGGCCGTTACGATACACGTCGCCCAGGATGATGTCGGCCGCGTGATCGGGAAACGCGGTGCGACGATCAATGCCGTCCGGCTCCTCGCGAAGGCGGCCGCGGTGAAGGCCAACGACAGGGTGGATGTGGACATCGTTGAGGACGAATAGGGTTCTGATCGGACGGATCGTCGGAGCGCAGGGCTTGCGCGGAGAGCTGAAAATCCACGCGCTGACCGACAACCCCGCACGATTTTCCGATATGGAAAAGCTCAGGCTCTACGGGAGCGACGGAACGCTCCGGGCGGAACTGAACCTTCTTTCTGTCCGGTTTCTTGACAGCAAGGGGATCGTTGTTGCCGGGACGAAAGAAGTCACTGACAGGAACGGAGCGGAGGCTCTTGTAGGAACGACCGTGGAAATCTCTCCCGAGGAGCGCTATGTCCTTGAGGAAGGTGCCTACTGGGTTGACGACCTTATAGGGCTGACGGTGGTGGATCATTCCACCGGCGAGGTGCTGGGAACGGTTTCCGACGTGATGCCGGCGGGAGAAAACGACCTGTACACCGTGCGGGACGAAAAGGGCGCCGATCATTTCATCCCGGCGGTCAAGGAGTTCATCGCCGGAGTGGACCTTGACAGAAGAGAAATAAGGATTTCGCTCATCGAGGGGCTCTGGGACTCGTGAACGTAAGCATCGTCACCGCCTTTCCCGGTTTTTTCCGGGATTTTCTCTCGGAAAGCATGATCGGGAGAGCGATCCGGAACGGGCTTATCCGCGTTGACGTGGTTGACCTGAGGGATTTCGGTGCGGGAAACTACAGGCAGGTGGACGACTACTCCTTTGGGGGCGGCGGAATGGTCCTTCTGCCGGAAGTGCTCGAAAAAGCCCTTCATTCCCTGGAGGAGAAGAAAGGACCGGCCTACGTGGTCTGTCCCTCACCCCAGGGAGAACTACTGTCCCAGGAAGTGGTGGAGACCCTTTCCGCCAGAGATCACCTGGTGATCGTCTGCGGCCATTACGAAGGGCTCGATGAACGGTTTATCGAAAAAAGGGTGGACCGGGAAATATCCCTGGGTGATTTTGTTCTCACCGGCGGAGAAATACCCGCCATGGCCATCATAGATGCCATGGCCCGGCTTGTTCCCGGGGTAATCGGGAAGGAGTCGGCGGTGGTGGAAGACTCCTTTTTCCGCGGGATGCTCGATCATCCCCACTACACCCGGCCCTCCGAATGGGAGGGAGTGCCTGCCCCGGATGTCCTTCTCTCGGGCCATGCGGCGGAAATCGAGAACTGGCGCAGGAGTGAAGCTGTACGAAGAACCCTGTCACGGAGGCCTGAACTCATAGGAAGGGCCAATATACGGCCTTACCTTTCCAAAGGGATTTATGTCGCCCTGGTGCATTCTCCGGTTCTTGACAGGAAAGGAGAAAAAACGACAGCGGCGGTAACGGGGCTGGACCTTTCCGACATCGGCCGTTCCTGCAGGACCTACGGCCTTGACAGGTTTCTTGTGACTACACCGCTGGCGAGCCAGAGGGAACTGGTTAAGACCATGGCCTCCCACTGGACCAGGGGTGCCGGAGGAGAGGTCAACCCTGACAGGAAAGAAGCTTTCAGCAAGTTGAAGCTTTTTCCTTCTCTGGAACGGGCGACGGATTGGGTGAGCGGCAGGGAAAAAGAGGACCCTCTGCTTATCGGAACCACCGCCCGAAGCCGGGAAGGCGGGTTTCACTGGATTGAGGCGAAAAGGACCGTGCTTCGGAAGAAACAGCCGGTGGTTTTTGTCTTCGGAACAGGCGCTGGACTTCACGAGGATGTGCTTGGCAGCTGCCACATAGTTCTGCAGCCCCTGTCCGGAGGGTTCGGCGATTACAACCATCTTTCAGTCAGGACAGCCGTGGGCGTCGTGCTGGACCGTTTTTTCGGATGGCGTTGACAAAATTTGGACAGAGAATAGTGAAATGGACGCAAGGAGGGTTTTTACAATGGACGTGATCAGTCTTGTGGAAAAGAAGTATTTGAAGAGCGATGTTCCCGATTTCCGGTCGGGCGATACCGTTCGGGTGCACGTGAAGGTGAAGGAAGGAGCGAGAGAGCGTATTCAGGTGTTTGAAGGCGTTGTCATTGCCAGAAAACACGGCGGGCTCAGCGAGACCTTCACCGTAAGGAAAGTGTCGAGCGGAGTAGGTGTGGAGAGAGTCTTCCCCCTGCATTGCCCCTCCATCAGCCAGATCGAAGTGAAGAGACTGGGCAAGGTCCGCCGGGCAAAGCTCTACTACCTCCGGAAGAGAAGCGGAAAGTCCGCCAGGATCAAGGAGAGAAGAGAATTTTAGTTTTCTTTCCCCCGGTCTCTTGACTCTCTCGGGAAGGGCGATTATAATATCCGTCGTTGCGCGGGGGTGGCGGAACAGGTAGACGCGCAAGGCTAAGGACCTTGTGGCCGCAGGGCTGTGGGAGTTCGAGTCTCCCCCTCCGCACCATTAGAAAAGAAAGCTTTTCTCTGAAAAGGGAAAGGCTTTTTTTTTGCCCTCTTGCCCGGAAGAAGATTCTTTTTCTCCGGGGCTGGCCCGGACGTCGTTTTTTTAGTACACTTTGAGGGATTCCGCTTTACCGAGGGGTGGGGCAATGGACAGAAATCTGGAACAATGGCTGAGGGGAGAGCCGGTTCAGCCGGAAACTGTTGGAGATTCGAATTCTGAAGGAATGGCAGATGACGTTGCTGCCCTTCTTGGGCTTCCCGTAGCTGTTTCCCGAATTAAGAATGTGGTCAAGGACGAGGACGGTTCTTCCGCCGGTCAAGCATCAACTGAAAATACTCTATCAGAGCCTGACATACCGAAATCCTTTCCTTCCGGTATAGAATTTCCCCCTCTCGTGCCGGATGAAATCCAATTCGGCGGATATTTTCCCCGGGAAGATGTAAATGGAGAATACGAAGAATCTGCGGCGGAAAACGGAGAGGACGAATCTGCGGCTTTAGGATACGGTCTTTTGCAGCGGACTGGGGAAGAACCTGACTTGTCCGGCATGGCAGAACACGGGCAGCCCGGACAGGAAGAGCCCGTTTCCGCCGTGGGACTTCCCGTCGAAGGCGTACCCTTCTGGAAAATGGGTCGCAGAAAAAGAATGGCTGCCGCAGGAATGGCCGCTGCTGCAGTGGCCGTGGGCGCCTATTTCCTGTTTGGCAGGGAGAGCACCGGAGAGCTTCTTTTGAAAGGCCGTGAACATTCAAGGGGCGGAAACTACGCCCAGGCACTCGTTTACTATAACAGGGCGGCGGAAAAGAACCCCATCGAGTTCGATGCCCTTCTTGGTATCGCTGAAGCCCTCGAAGGGCTTGACCGGAAGGGGGAGGCGGTGGATGCCTACTATCGGTGCCTCCAGGTCGCACCGGGAGATCCCCGGGTACATGCGAGACTTGGTTTTTTGCTGTTCTCCATGTCCTCCTATGACAACGCCATCCGCTCCTTTCAGGAGAGCGTAAATTTCGATCCTTCCAATGCCGGTGTTTTTGCAGGCCTGGGCAGGGCTTACGAGGCAAAGGCCGATTATGTCCAGGCCGTTTCCGCTTTCAAAAAGGCCCTGGACCTGGACCCGTCTTCGGAAGAGTATCGTTCCGCTCTTGGACGGGTGGAGACTGCCCTTTCGGTACAGAATGAAGAAGCGGAACGGAGGGAACGGTCCATTCTCGCCAAGGAAAAAGTCCTGCTCGGACGGGGAGCCCTTGCTCTCAACGATCTGGACGAGAGCCGGAACAGGTTTCTTCAGGCCCTTGACCTTGTGCCCGACGACCATGATGCCCTTATGGGCCTCGGCGATGTAAAAAAAACCGCCGGCGACATGGAAGGAGCCGCCGGTTATTACAGGGCGGTCCTTGAATTTCATCCCGGTTCCTCCCTGGCCGCGGCAGCGCTCGCGGAAGCAGAAAAGGCTCTCTCGGCTCTTTCTGCTGAAACGAAGCCGGTTGAAGGGATGAAAAAGGGAGAGCCCCCAGAGGTAAAGAATGATGCAGCCGCCAGCGCTGCAGGCAAAGAGACTCCTGAAGTGAAGAAAAAACCGAAGGCAGGCACGAAAACACAAAAAACACTGCCTTCTCCCCCGGCTCCGAAAAAAAAGCCTGCTCCCGCGGTACGTCCCCGCCAGAAGGGACAGCCCCAGGCACTGCTTCAGACAAGACCTGCGGCGGGGGATTCCGTTTCCGGTTTCCGAGGGCGGACAGCTGGATCCCATGAGACCTCCCCGGTCGGCCAAAATATTCCAGGCGGAGAAAAAAGCCTGAAAGCCTCGAAGAGAGTGTTTCCAGCGGAAGATGAACCTCCTGAATCCCTTGCCGGGATAGGAATCGATCAGCTCAGGCGAGGCAATTACGCCTCTGCATTTTCCTTTTTTTGGAAGAGAATGCTTCAACCTTCCTCCCGGGTTCCCGAAACTGCGGGGGGCGGGATCCCTTTATTCGCCGGGGCTCCTTTCAGCAAAGGACGCTGGCGGGAAATTTCCCCGGTTGAGAACGGGCCTCTGGAGGGAAGTATCCCTCTTTCGGTGCCTCTTCCCTGTTCAGGAGAAACGCCTGCCCGCTGGGCGAGAGACAAGGCCCCTCTCATGGAAGCGGTGGCTCTGAATCCGAAGGAGGGGACTGTCTATCTGAATCTCGCCATGAGCTACATCCTCAGAAAAAACGAGAAAGGACAGGCGATCGTTTTCGGTGACCGGGACGAGGAAGAGCAGGCTGTCTATTATTCTCTTCTCGCCCATGCCTGGCTCCGCAACGGAGAGAGGGACAAGGCGGTCCTTTTTATCAACGCTGCGAAGAGGCGCGCAAGAGGGGAGCTTCTTGGCCACGTCCTCGCGCTGGAAAGCTTTTTTCTTGGAAGAGAGAACCGGGAAACCTGACATTCCTCGGTTCCATTTCTTTCCAGGGCTTTTCATTGGAGTTGACTTACTATATACTTGCCGTTGGATTATGTATTCATGAAAATTTCCCCCAGGCGGCCTTTCGTTCCTTCCAGGGCGTAAAGCCTTCAGATGGCCGGTCTCTGCTGGCTCGCAGCACTTTATTATTATGGGCGGTGATGGAGCAATGAACGGATCAAGAACTGACGAATGGGGAAGGAAGTACATGGAAAAGTACTCTCTTTTCGAGGAGTTCGCCGAAAGGATCAGCAACCTGCTGCAGAACCTCGTCGAAGGAGAGAACATCGAAGTGTACAGTGTCTTCGGAAAGGCGAAGGCCCCGGAGGAATTCCTCAGGACCGCCGCAACGGCGGAACCGTCGGTTCTAGCTGGAATCGCCGATTTGTGCCAGGTGAAGATTCTCGTCAGTTTCCCCGA
>JAPXRK010000120.1:0-5532 GCA_033813575.1 Synergistales bacterium | reverse complement strand
CACAGTCTCGAGGCGAGGATCTCCCCGGAACGGTACAGGTGGCGGATATAGGCCCTGGTGAAGGTCCGGCAGGCGTAGCAGTCGCATTCCGGGTCAAGGGGCGTGAAATCCCGCTCGTACCGTTTTTTCTTGATGTTCACCGCGCCCGAAGGGGTGAAGAGGGTGCCGTTCCTCCCGTTCCGTGTGGGGAGAACGCAGTCGAACATGTCGATGCCCCGGGCCACCCCCTCCACGAGGTTGTCCGGCCGCCCGACCCCCATGAGATACCGGGGCTTGCCCGAGGGAAGCACGTCCTTCAGGCTGTCGAGGATGCGGTACATGTCCTCGTGGGTTTCCCCCACAGAGAGTCCCCCCACGGCGTAGCCGGGGAAATCCAGGGGGATGATGTCCTCCGCCGAGCGGAGCCTGAGGTCCTCCCAAACGGACCCCTGGACGATGCCGAAAAGGGCCTGCCGCTGTTCCCCCTGCCATTCCCGGGCGTGGGCCCCCTTCGACCGGGCGGCCCAGAGGGCGGTTCGGCGCACCGCCCCTTCCGCATCCTCCCTGGAGCAGGGCCAGGGGGCGCACTGGTCGAAGCACATGGCGATGTCGCTGCCGAGTTTTTTCTGCACGGACATGGACCACTCGGGGTTCATGACGTGGGCCGTCCCGTCGAGGTGGGACCTGCACCAGACTCCCTCGTCGGAAATCCGGTTGAGGGTGGAGAGGGAGAAGACCTGGAAGCCGCCGCTGTCGGTGAGAATGGGCTTCTTCCACTGCATGAAGCGGTGAAGTCCTCCTCCCTCGGCGACGATGTCCGCACCCGGCCTGAGGTACAGATGGTAGGTATTGGACAGGATGATCTGCGCCCCCATTTCCTCCAGCTCGAAGGGGGCCATGGCCTTCACGGTGGCCTGGGTCCCCACGGGCATGAAGACCGGGGTCCGTATTTCACCCCGGGGGGTGCGGAGGGTTCCCGCCCGGGCCCCGGTGACGGGGCAGACCGCATCGAGGGTGAAGCTGAAGACCGTGTCCGGGGCGCTCATCGTCCGGCCTCCGGCCCGGCGCAGGGATCGCCCCACCGGAAGAGGCGGTCCGCGTTGGCGGACACGGTCCCGGCCAGATCCTCCAGGGAGACTTCCCGAAGTTCCGCCGCCTTTTCATAGACCAGCTTCACGAAGGCGGGCTCGTTGGTCTTTCCCCGGTGCGGCACCGGGGCCAGCCAGGGGGAATCGGTCTCCAGGAGAATCCGGTCCGCCGGCAGCCTGCGGAACAGGTCCCGGAGCCCTTCGTTCCGGACGAAGGTCAGGGGACCGGCGAAAGAAAGGTAATACCCCGCCTCGAGAAAGAAGGCCGCGTCCTCTTCCGTGCCGGAGAAGCAGTGGATGACTCCGGAGGTTTCCGAGGCTCCCTCTTCCCTGAATATGGCGATGATGTCCCCGTAGGACTCGCGGCCGTGGACCACCAGGGGCAGCCCCGATTCGAGGGACCAGCGGATGTGGGCCCGGAAGGCTTCCTTCTGCTGTTCCCGGGGCGAAAGGTCGTAATGATAGTCGAGGCCCGTCTCGCCGATGGCGACCACCCGGGGGGAGGAGGCAAGGTCCGCAAGCTCCCGGGGAATCCCCTTCCCCTCCACCGAGCAGGAGGGAATGGAGGATGCGTCGTGGGGATGCACCCCTACGGCGGCAAAGACCCCGAGGAGTGCGTATTTTTCGGCCGTGGCGACAGCCTGGAAACTCGTGGGGATGGTGCTTCCCGCGAGGAGCATCCGGGCCACCCCGGCGTCCGCCGCTCGTGTAAAGACGGCTTCCGCGTCGCCGTACCCGTCCCGTCCCTCGATAACATGGCAGTGGGTGTCCGCCAGGACGGGGCAGTCAGTTGTTCTGTCGTGATTTTCCATGATCGCTTCCTCGTTTTCTTTTCAAAAAAACCGGGAGTCTCCGGCCGCTCCGCCGGAGGCTCCCGGGAAATCCGTCCTGAACCGGAGCGATCAGCTGACCCTGGAGCCCAGGGGGATGTCCCTGTCGGGGGTCAGGAGGGAGAGGGTGGTCTTCTTCCCGTCGCCGGCGGCCAGGAGCATGCCGTTGCTCTCCACGCCGCAGAGTTTCGCCGGCTTCAGGTTGGCCACCACCACGATGCGCTTGCCCAGAAGCTCTTCAGGGGTGAAGAACTCCTTTATCCCGGAGACGATGGTCCGCTTCTCGTACCCGAGGTCGATGGTGAGTTTGTACAGCTTCTTCGCCTTGGGGATCTCCTCGACGTTGAGAATCTGAGCCACCCGGAGCTCCACGGCCCGGAAGGCGTCGATGTCCACGGCTTCCTCGTGCTCCAGGGGGATCTCCGGCGCGGGGGCCGTCGCAGCGGCCTTCCGCTCATCCCTGTCGGCCTTTGCTTTCTTCCATTCCTCCATGTCGATCCGGGGAAACAGCACCTTGCCCTTGTTCACCTTCAAACCCGGGGTCCGATCGCCCCAGGTGAAGCCGTCGATGGAATGCGCCTGGGGATCTCCCGTCAGGCCGAGCTGCTCCCACAGGCGGGAGGCCGTGTCGGGGACGAAGGGCGCCACGAGAAGGGAGCTGAGCCTGAGGACGTCGTACAGGGTATTCAGCACCCTGTGCAGTTCCTCCTCCTTGCCTTCCTTGGCGAGCTTCCAGGGCATGGTCTCGTCGATGTACTTGTTGCCCCTGCCGATGAACGCCCAGATGGCCTTCAGGGCCTCGTCGAAGGCAAATTCAGAGATCCTGTCGTCCACGTCCCTGACGGTTTTGGCGGCAAGCTCCGTGATCTCCCGTTCGAGCTCCCCTGCCGGGCCGGAAGCCGGAAGGACCCCGCCGCAGAAGTTGCCCACCATCTGGAGGGTCCGGTTGAGAAGGTTTCCCAGGTCGTTGGCGAGGTCGGAGTTGATCCTCCCCACCAGGGCCGCCTCGGAGAAATCGCCGTCAAGGCCGAAGGGCACTTCCCGCAGCAGGAAATAGCGGAAAGGATCCCGGCCGTACCGTTCCACCATCTCGAAGGGATCCACCACGTTGCCCTTCGACTTGGACATTTTCTCCCCCTCCACGGTCCACCAGCCGTGGGCGAAGACCGTCACGGGAGGCGTCACGCCCATGGCGAGGAGCATGATGGGCCAGACGACGCAGTGGAAGCGGATGATGTCCTTCCCCACGAGGTGGTGCACCGCCGGCCAGAATTTGGCGAACTTCTCGGGATCGTCGAGATAGCCGCAGGCGGTCACGTAGTTGATGAGGGCGTCGAACCACACGTAGACCACGTGGGCGTCGTCGCCGGGAACGGGGATGCCCCATTTCAGCGTGGTCCTGGAGATGGACTGGTCCCGGACGCCGCTTTTGAGGAAGCTCACGATCTCGTTGTAGCGGCTCCGGGGCATGACTCCCCGGAGATTCTTCTCGTAGTATTCGAGGAGCCTGGGTACGTACTTCGACGCCCGGAAGAAGTAGCTCTCCTCCTCCATCATCTGCAGGGGACGCTTGCAGTCCGGGCAGGTCTTGTCCTCGCCCATGCTGCTCTCCGGCACGTAGGTCTCGCAGGGGACGCAGTACCAGCCCTGGTAGGTTCCCTTGTAGATGTCCCCCTGGTCGAGGAGCTTTTTGAAGATGGCCTGCACGGTCCTGTGGTGCCGCTCCTCCGTGGTGCGGATGAAATCGTCGTTGGAGATGCCCAGGGCGTTCCAGAGCTCCCTGAAGTTCTGGACGGTACGGTCGGCGAGCTCGATGGGGGTCAGCCCCTTGGCGGCGGCGCTCTGCTGGATCTTCTGCCCGTGCTCGTCCGTCCCGGTGAGGAACATGACGTCATATCCCTTCATGCGCTTGTACCGGCACATCACGTCGGCGGCGATGGTGGTGTAGGCGTGGCCGATGTGAGGAATGTCGTTCACGTAGTATATCGGGGTGGTGAGGTAAAAGGCTTTCTTCTCCTGGTTCAGGTTCTCCGGCATGACAGTTCCCTCCTGCGTTTCCTCGAATTCAGTCCTCCGCTTTTTCTGCGAAAAGGAACGATTTGACGTCATTTTTCGATAAACCATACTCCTTCGAAACGATTTTGACAACCTCCCGGGAGGAAAGCCCCTCAGACATCATGGCCAGCGCCGCCTCCTTCCACCTGTCCCCTTCGGGCTCCGGCGGGGAGGCTCCTTCCACCACCAGGACGATCTCGCCCCGGACCCCCTCCGCGACGGAATCCGCAAGCTCCGCCAGAGTGCCCCTCCGGGCCTCCTCGTAGACCTTGCTGATCTCCCGGACGAGGGCGGCCCTCCGGTTCCCGAGGATGTCCGCGGCATGGCGTAGGTGCTTCTCCGCCTTGTGGGGGGAGACGTAGAAGACAAGAGTGCACCGGAGGGGTGCCAGATCCCGGAGGACCTTCTCCCGCTCCCCCTGTTTGTCGGGAAGAAAGCCGTGGAACAGGAACGGGTGGGGTTGCAGCCCCGAGAGGACGAGGGCGGGGACGAAGGCCGTGGGACCGGGCAGGACAGTCACGTCCACTCCCCCGCTGATGCACCGGCTGATGATCTCCCACCCCGGGTCCGAAATGCCCGGGGTCCCCGCGTCGGAGACGAGGGCGATTTTCTTTCCCTCCCCGAGTAGGGCGAGGAGCTGTTCCGTCCTGCCTTTCTCGTTGTGGGCATGGTAGGAGACGAGGCGGGCGGAGATGCCGAAATGCCGGAGCAGAGGCAGGGATGTCCTGGTATCCTCGCAGGCGATCACGTCGGCTTCCTTCAGCATCCGGACCGCCCGGGGCGACATGTCCTCCAGGTTTCCCACGGGGGTGGGGATTACAGCGAGAGGCACGGCAGTCCCTCCTTCGTATAGGCGGCCAGAAGCTCTTCCGTGTAATTCCCCCGGCCGTCCCCGATGAAAAGGGGAGGTTCCACGGTCATTCCCCGTTTCCCTCCCCGAAGGGCCTCCACGAGGACCACCGAGGCCTTCCTTCCCGGCAGGGGGTGGACGAAACGGATTCTCTTGGGCTCCACGCCCCGCTCCGAAAGGGAAGCAAGGAGCTCGGCGGTCCGTCCCGCCCGGAAGACCACATACATCCTTCCCCTGTGCTTCAGCAGGTACCGGGCCGCCGAGGCCACATCGTCAAGGGAGCAGCAGATCCCCTGCCGGGCGGCCCGGTCCGAACCTGACGCGCTGGGCCTGCCCCGGCCCGGCTCTCCGTAGGGAGGGTTCATGGCCACGCAGTCGAAGGACTGGGGGAGGAAGAGCGTTCCGGAATTCCTGAGATCTCCCCGGACAACGGACACCCTCCCCGAGAGCCCGTTGAGGGCGGCGTTCTCCCCGGCAAGGACAGCCAGATCCTCCTGGATCTCGAGTCCCGTGACGGCCGCGGCGGGGAACCGCAGCGCGAGGATCAGCGACACGGCGCCCGAGGCGCATCCGAGCTCCAGGATCTTTCCGCCCGTCCGGGGAAAAGTGTCCCGGACGTAGGCGGCGAGAAGGATGGTATCCACGTTCACCCTGGGACCTTCGGCCGGCTGGCGGAGGGAAAGGACCCCGTAGAGAAGATCGTCTTTCGTGACGGTCATCGCCGCACCCC
>JAPXRK010000119.1:0-5574 GCA_033813575.1 Synergistales bacterium | reverse complement strand
GTGCCACTGGTAGTCCATTATTCCCCCCCCTTCGGGGGAGGAGACGGTGGTTTCGATCCGGTCGAAGAGCTGGCGGAGAAGGAAACCGTCCGGACCGGCGGCGATGTCGGGGTCCACGCCCTCCAGGTCGGGCCGGTAGGGGTGCATGAGGAGGGTCCTTTCGGGGCCGAGAATCCAGAAATAATCCTTGTCCTCTTCCCCGAACCGGAGGGAGCGGATGCGGGTGAGAGCCCGAACCCGGCCTTCCCCCGGGGGGATCTTCCCTGCGAGTTCCTCCCGGTGCAGGGCGTCCAGATAATGGAGCTGCACCAGGATCAGATTTCTGCAGAGGTTCCTTTTTTCCGCCATGTGGCTTTTTTCGAGGAGGGGGAGCAGAACGCCGAAAATCACGGCGAAAAGAATGACCAGGAGGAGGGAAACAGGAGCCATGGTCTGGAGGAAGGTGCGAAGAAACACCCGCTCTCCGGCGGACTGAACGGCCTTTACCATGTTGTCGGCGGGAATCTTCGGTCTTTCCGCCATGAGAGGCTCTCCTTCCGGGTCGGGGGCCCGGAGGAAAACATTTTCCGGGCCGTTCCGGTATTATATCAGGAAAAAAATGCCTCAGGCAGAATCTATTGTTCTCGATACTGCTGGGTCCTGAGGCCCCGGGGGACCGGAAAAGAAAGGCCCTCCCCGGAGATTCCCCGGAGAGGGCCTTTGGTTACAGAAGGGGGTCGAACCACCGGAAAAAGTCGTCGGTGTCCAGGGCGTCGGGCCCCCCCGGAACGAGGTATGAGACTCTCCGGAAGAGAGGATCATCCGTCCTCTCCCCGGGAGCGGGCAGGGCCACGCAGGTCATTCCCGCGTTCAGGGCTGCCTCCACGCCGTACTTCGTGTCCTCGAAGACGATGGCCGACTCGGGATCGGCGTTCATCCTCCGGGCGGCCTCGAGAAAAATGTCCGGGGCGGGCTTCCCCCGCCGGACTTCCGACGAGGATACGATATGAGTGAAAAAAGACCGGACGCCCAGAACCTCCAGGATCTCCGAGGCGATGGCATTGTTGGATCCCGTGGCCACCGCCATGGGAAGTTTCCGTTCCGCGAGGCCCTCAAGGAGGGGTCTCATGGGCGGGTAAAGCCTGCTCGAGATGAGGGCGACCTTTCTGTACAGGGCGTTTTTTTCATCCACGAGGGCCTGCACGTCGTCTTCCAGGCCGTAGTTCGCCCTGATGCGCCGGACCATCTCGTAGATGTCCTTCCCCACGTAGGCGGCCTTGTCCTCCCTCGAAAAGGAGATGCCCCTCCGCGCGAGGAGGATCTCGTCGCTCTTGTAATGGTTCTCTTCACTGTCGATGAGGGTGCCGTCCAGGTCAAAAAGGGCGAGAGTCAGCGTTCGGCTGACGGGGCCGGAGTTTTTTTCCCCCTCTCCGGCGAGAAAAGCCAGGGGAGATTCCATCATGTAGTGTCCACATTCCCTTCGCTTCCGTTTTCCAGAATTGTACCACGGATCCCTTTTCAGAAAACAGCCTCCGCCGGTAGTATAGAATGAATGGAGAAGAATGAAAAAGGAGGTTTCTGCCCATGATCATCGAAACGGAAAAGCATGCCTTCGAGGTTGACCTCTGCGGCGGCTCCGCGGCCCGGAACGTGGTGAAGACCCTGCCCCAGGAGATTTCCATGGCCCGCTGGGGGGACGAGTTCTACGGCACCCTGAAAGAAAAAGTGGAGTGCGGCCCCGACACGCTCCAGGACGTTTTCGAAATCGGCGACGTGGCTCTGTGGCCGGCAGGGAACGCCCTGTGCATCTTTTTCGGGCCCACGCCGGCGAGCAGCGGGGACGAACCGAGAATGGCCTCCCCGGGAGTCCTCGTGGGCAGGATCACAGGCGACGCGACGGTGCTGCGGCACTGCGGCCGGTCGCTGAAAAAGGTCCGGATACTGCCCTGATACCCGAAACCCGGAGGGGAATTCAGGAAGAAAAAACGGAGCGGGGGGAAATTTTTCCCTCCGCTCCGTTATAAAATGCAGCCTCTTCCGGCCTATTTCTTCGGCAGGACCGGGCAGTCGGGATTAGTCCCGTCGCCGGGGCCGTACCCCGTGCCGTCCCTGGGGCCGTTTCCGCCGTTGCCGTTGCCGTCTCCGGGCCCCTTGCCGTTTCCGCCGCCATTGCCTCCTCCGTTCCCGTTGCCCTTGCCGAGCGAAATTGAATTCTCAACGGATGATCCCCCGTCGAAAACGGACGCGAGGGCTGTGGAAGCGACGGATGCCGCAAGAATCACTACCAGAACTGCCGCCAGTATTTTTTTCATGAGTGAATCCCTTCTTTCATCAGGCTGAAATCGAGTACGCCCGAATAATAGCCCTTCTTTCGGGAAGACACATTGTCACCGGTATCAATTATCCGCCCGGTAATTCCCGCAGTTATTTTTACGACGGCACCACCAGGGGAACGCCCTTGTGCAGGACGATGTCCACGGGCACGCCGTAAACCTCGGCGACGATTTCTCCCGGGACCTCCGACGGAAGGAACATCCCCCGGATGCATCCGTCCTTCAGGAAGAGCAGCCTGTCGGCGTACCGGAAGGCGGTGTTCAGGTCGTGGAGGCTCAGCAGGGCGGCCACGCCGTGTCCCTTGACCACCTTTCTGAGGGTGGCCAGCATGTCGAGCTGGTTTTTCAGGTCGAGGCTGCTTGTGGGCTCGTCGAGGAGCAGCACCCGGGGTTCCTGGACCAGTGCCCGGGCAAGGAGCACTTTCTGGAACTCCCCTCCGCTCAGCTCGTCCAGGTAGCGCAGGGCAAACCTATCGAGGGAGAGGTTTTTGAGAGCGGACTCCACCTTCTCCAGGTCCCGCCGCTCCACGGACCAGCCCAGATGGGGCCGGCGGCCGAGCAGCACGGCGTCGAAGACGGTGAGCCTGACCGGTTCTCCCCGCTGGGGAACGTAGGCGAAAAACTTCGCCCGTTCCCGGGGAGGGCAAGCCAGGGCGTCCCTGGACTCCATGAGCACCGTACCTCCCGCGGGGCGGAGAATGCCGTTGATAGCCCGCAGCAGGGTCGTCTTTCCCGTGCCGTTGGGGCCCAGCAGCGCCGCCATCTCCCCTTCGGCCAGGGAGAAGGTCACGTCCTCGAGCACCGGCACTCCCCTGTAGGCAAAGGAGATTCCGTTCACCGAGAGGATCATGTCCGCCGCCTCCGGGTGATGAGGGCGAGAAAGACCGGTGCCCCCAGGAAGGCCGTGAAAACCGACACCGGGAGGGTCCGGGGCGCGAAGGCGAGCCTGGCAACCGTGTCGGCGGCCAGCAGAAGCAAGCCTCCCATCAGCACCGATCCGGGGATGAGGAACCGGTGGTCCGACCCGAGGAAGCGCCGGAGCATGTGGGGGCAGACCAGCCCCACGAAGCCGATCACCCCGAGGAGGGCCACCATCACCGCCGACAGCAGGGACGTAACCACCATGGCCTCCATGCGGATCCGGGACGCGGAGACCCCAAGCGACAGGGCCGTCTCGTCGCCGCAGTCGACGGCGTTGAGATCGAACCGGCGGAGGAAGAACAGGAGAAAGGCCGCGGCCAGCAGACCTCCCATGAGGGGGATGTCCCGCCAGGAGGCCCGGGAGACGTCCCCGAAGGTCCAGAAGACTGTGGCGGCGATCTGGCTGTCGTCGGCGAAATACTGCAGGAACATGGTTCCCGCCGTGAAGAGGGAACTGAGGGCCACCCCGGCGAGGATCATTCCATCCGGCATGCCCCTGGTGACCGACGAGATGACGAGCACCACCCCCATGCAGAGGAGGGAGGCCAGGAAGGCCGCGCCGGTGGTCAGCCACGGGTTGACGATGGTAACGGCGTTTACGGCGCTGCTCTGCATGCTGCCCGTTCCCAGCACGATGATGGAGAACGCGGCGCCGAAGGCCGCGGCGTTGGACAGGCCGAGGGTAAAGGGCGAGCCGAGAGGGTTCCGGAGCGCCGACTGCATCACCGCCCCTGCCAGGGAGAGCCCCCCGCCCGCAATGAGGGCCGCGAGGGTTTGGGGAAGGCGGATGTTCAGCACGATGATGCGCCACTTCGCCTCCCCGCCGCCGAGGAGGGTGCTTACCACGTCGGCGACCGGGATGGAGACGGCTCCGCGGGAGACGGAGAAAACCACCATCAGCAGGCAGGCGCCCGCCAGCCCGAGCAGAAAGAGCCTCTTGCGCCGCACGTGCCGTTCGTAGTTCGGGGAGAGGGCGTGCCCTTCCAGGTGCACGGTGCTACTCCTCAAGGACGATCTTCGAGAAAACCCGCCCTGAAAATCCCTCGTTCATGACCGAAAAGACCGGCTTCCCCACCAGGAACGTGAAGATCTCGTCGGCCTTCGCCGCCGGGTCCACGTCTTCGAACCGTTCGGGGTAGAGGACCTTGCCGACGAAATAGCCGTTGGCGAGCACCGACCCGTAGTTGATGGTGTAGGAGTTGTAGGGCAGGACGCCCCAGATTCTCCCCTCCCGGACGGCGGCCAGGGCGGAGAAGACCGGGTCATGCCGGAGCTGGTGGAGGGAGTTGGCCTGCTCTCCCGCAGTGGTAGTGCTCAAGTCCACGAAAAGGATGTCCGGATCCCATTCGAGGAGCTTTTCCTTTGATACCTGGACGACGGCGGACGTCTTTTCTCCAGGCGCCGCCGCAACGTTTTGAGCCCCTGTGTAGACGAAGGGCGGGTATCCCGGCTCCGTGGAGGTGAAGCCGTGGGCTCCCCGGGAGGCCACGCCGCCGATATAGCAGGAGGGCTGCCTGCCGCCCGGGATGTCTGCCGTGCGGGCCGCAAGTTCCGCCAGGTGTCCCTCGAAGAAGGCGACGACTTCCTCCGCCCGTTCAGCTTTACCGAGGATTTTTCCCATCAGGCGGAGGGAAGAATAGAACTCCTCCCTCTTGTCGGTGAGGTTGCCGTACTCCAGGCCCACCACGGGAATGCCCGTCTTGGCGGTGAGATGGTCCGGATGGGGGCCCGAGAGGGGGGAGACCTTGAAGATCACCTGGGGCTGGGGGGCGAGCCCGGCGATCAGCTCGGGGTTGTCCATCCCCCGGAACTCGCCGAAGACGGGAAGGTCCTGGAATTGAGGGTTGGCGATTGAATAGGGCCGGGCCGACGTCAGGACGGCAAGGCCGGGAACCCGCCGTTCTGCGGAGTCGACGGCGACCACCCGGTCCTGGGCCTGGAGGTAGACGATCAGCCGGAGCGCTCCGGACCCGGAGCCGATAATCCGCTCCGGGAACGCAGGGACGGCGACGGCCCGCCCCAGGCTGTCGGTCACGGTGACCTCACCGGCACATGCCGGGATGGCGATGGAGAGAAAAACAAAGACGTACAGGAAGCACGTGCGAAACCGATTCATGAAAGCCCACTCCTTTTCGGATGATGAACCTGGACGCTCCATATGGTAGCACGAAACTGCAATTTTGTGCCATTCTGTTCGTTGATGTGTGACCCGTGGTTTTCTTCTCAAGAGAAGGAATGAAAGGGGAGCCGAAATTTTTCTGTCCGGCGGTAAAGGGCATATTGTTCATATTGATTATTATTGGTAATGCCGTTTTATCCTATGATAGGTTATATTCTGACC
>JAPXRK010000118.1:0-5585 GCA_033813575.1 Synergistales bacterium | reverse complement strand
TGGACAACCAGACCCGGATGCAGGTCCAGACAGAACTCATTCCCCAGTCGGAAGGAACGGTGACCCTGAAGGAGGGCATCGGCACCTTCTCCTTCACCCCGAAAAGCTGGGGAGAATACGTGGTCCATTTCTCCGACGAGACATCCGGAAGTACGGCTTCCACCCAGATGTACGCCTGGGCTCCCTACGGGTCGGGCGAGGCTGCCGGATCGTCCCTTCTCGACAGGGTCGTCATCAGAGCCGACAAGGAAAAGTACGCCCCCGGCGAAACAGCCTCCGTCTCCTTCCGGAGCCCCTTCGCAGGCAACCTCCTCGTGACCGTGGACACCGACAGGGAGCTTTTCCGGAAGGTCATCCCCCTCGACAAGGGAGAGATCACCCTTGACATCCCCCTGTCCGACGAGATGATCCCCAACGCCTACATCACCGCGTGGGTCATCCGGCCCGTAAAGGAAGGCGAGGCCTGGGGCAGCCACAGGGCCCTGGGGACCATGTCCGTTCCGGTGGAACGGTCGGAGAAAAAGCTTGCCGTTTCCATGGAGGCCCCGGGAAAAGTGCTCCCCGGAGAAAAAGTGAAGGTCTCGGGAATCCTGAAGGACGGGGCGGGCATCCCGAGGAAGGGAGAAGTCTCCCTCTTCTTCGTGGACGAGGGGATCCTCTCCCTCACCGGCTTCACAACTCCAGATCCATGGAAACACTTCATGGCCAAGCGGGCTCTCGGACTTTCGGTCCATGACATGTACGACCTGCTCCTTCCCCTGGAATCCAGAGAAACGCCTCTTCTGAAACCGGGCGGAGGCGCGGGCGAAGATGCCATGGCCGCCCTCAGGGCCGGCCTGTCGCCCCTTTCAGCCCGGTCGTTCCTGCTCCTGTCCGTCTTCGCCGGGAACATCGCCACCGACGACCAGGGGGCTTTCCGGGCGGAGCTTGACCTGCCCGAGTTCAGCGGCAAAGGCCGCCTCATGGCCGTGGCCGCTTCCCGGGACGCATTCGGCATGGCGGAGACGCACATCGTCATGGCGAGGGATGTCACCACGGAACTGTCCCTGCCGAGGGCCGTCTCCCCCGGCGACAGTTTCTTCGCCCCCCTGAAGGTCTTTTCCGGCGCTTCAACAGAACGGAGGGCCACGGTGAAAATCGCCGTGGACGGACCACTCTCCATCAGCGGCAAAAGGGAGTTCATCGCCGACCTGAAAAAGGACGGGGACGAAGCCCTCTTCACGGCCCGGTTCACTGCGGGGCCCGAGGCGGGAATGGCAAACCTCTCGGTGGTCACCGAGTGGGAGGGAGGCACTTTCACCCAGAAGCTGGATCTCCCCGTGCGCCCCGCCTACCCGAGGATCGCCCTTTCGGGATCGGGAATCGTCCGGGGCGGCGAGAGCGGCGAAATCTCCATCCCCAGGGCATGGTTCAGCGGAACGGAGGAAGGGCGCCTTGTCCTTTCCGACCTCCCGGCGCTGGACCTCCTGGGCCCCTCCCTCTTCCTGATGACCTATCCCTACGGGTGCCTGGAACAGACCGTTTCAGGCGCATGGCCCCTTCTCGTCCTTCCGGAACTGGCGGCCGACATCGATCCCGCCCTGGTGAACAGGGACGAAGTGGACGCCGCCCTGGCCCTCAGGATACGGCAGATCGGCGCCATGCAGCTCTACCACGGCGCTTTCGCGTCCTGGCCGGGAAACTCAGCGGCCTACCCGTGGGGCTCCGTCTACGCAGCCCATTTCCTCGTGGAAGCGCAGAAGAGCGGAATACCGGTTCCCGAAGACCTTGTCGGCGGTGCCCTCTCCTACGTCAGGGCCCTTCTGCCCCTGATGCCGGACGATGAAAGCGAATGGAGAATGAGGGAAAGCATGACGCTGAAGGCCTACGCTTCCTATGTCCTTGCCCTTGCGGGAGAAGCTCCGCTTGGGTGGATGGCCCACATCAGCGAACACAAGAATCTCCTCAGGGGATCGGGGACGGTGTTCCTCGCCGGCGCCTACGCCCTCTCGTCGAAGACCTCCGAGCCGCTGAAGGAGCTGGGGACTTCGTCTCCCTCCCTCAGGGAAGGAGACATCACCACCCTGGAATCGGTCTCCAGGACCGACGCCCTGAAACTGCTCATGTGGACGGAGGTGGATCCCCTGTCCGCCCCTGCGGCAGAACTCGCTGGGAAGCTCATCGGCTGGGCGAGAAAGAAGGCGTGGGGTACCACCCAGGACAATGCCATGAGCGTCCTCGCCCTGGGGCGGTGGATCGAGCGGACAAAGGAAGCCCGAAAGCCCTTTACGGCGGTCCTCAGAGACCAGTCGGGAGCCCGGGTCGCTTACTTCTCCGACGGAAAGAGGATGTCCCTTGAACTGAAGGACCTCCCCGAAGGGGCGCTCTCCCTCGAACTGACCGGGGAGGGGACCGCCTATTACGCCTGGACCTCCGCAGGGGTGCCGGAAAAGGCCCCGGCCCCGGCTTCGCGGGGAGTCACGGTGAACCGGACATGGGCGGACAGGAAGGGGAATCCCATCCCCCAGGGAAAATCCGTGGAGCGGGGCGACCGCATCGAAATCACCCTCACCATCACCCCGTCGGCTCCCCTGAGGGACCTGGTGGTCACCGACATGCTCCCGGGAGGGATGGAGATCGAGAACCCGCGGCTTTCCGGAGGTGCGGACCTGCCGCCGTCCCCGAACAGGACCTACGGCGTCAGGGCGGAGATGCGGGACGACCGGATGCTTCTCTTCATCGACTACCTTGACAAGCCCCTCCAGTACAAATATCTCGTCAGGGCCGTCAGCAGGGGAACCTTCACCCTGCCGCCCCTGGCCGCGGAGGGAATGTACGCCCCCGACACCGGCGCCGTGACCGCCGCCGGCACGGTGGAAATCCGCTGACGCCATGAGAGGCTCCTTCCGCCGCCTCCTGCCGGCCGCAGCACTGACGGCCATCCTGGCGGGAGGAGCCTTTCTCTTCCTCGCATCCCTTCCGTATTCGGAGAACACGATCACCAGCTGGCCGACCTCGCCCGTGCTGCTCGACAGAAAGGGCGGGGTCTTCGCCGTTTTTCTCTCGGAGGATTCTGAATGGTCTATCCCCGTTCCCCTCGGCGCCATGGGAAAATGGCTGCCCCTCGTGGCCGTGGAGGTGGAGGACCGGCGCTTCCGGGAGCACAGCGGGATCGACTGGATCGCCCTTCTCCGGGCGACCGTCCAGAATGCCCGGGCCGGCCGGGTGGTCTCCGGCGCTTCCACCATCACCAGCCAGCTCGTGCGCCTTTCCGAACCCCGGCAGAGGACCCTGAAAACAAAAGTCCTCGAGTTCACCGCCGCGGCGAAGACAGAACGGCATTTTTCCAAGGACCGCATTCTCGAACTGTACCTGAACAGGGCGCCCTTCGGGGGAAACATCCGGGGGGTGGAGGCGGCGGCCCGGATCTATTTTTCCAAGTCCGCCGCGGAAGTCTCCCTCGCCGAGGCCGCCCTGCTCGTGGGCATGCTCAGGGGCCCCTCGGTCTACAGGCCGGACCGCAATCCGGAAGCGTCCCTGCGCCGCAGGGATGCCATCCTCGCCTCCCTTGCCGACAGAGGGGTGATCACGCCGGAACAGCTCAGCCACGCCCTGGAGGAAAAGCTGCCCCCGACGAGAGGAAACCTCCCTGCGAAGGCGTGGCATTTCGCCCTCGCCGCCCTTGGAGACAGGAAGGAGGGCGGAACCATCCGGACCACCCTTGATTCCTCCGTTCAGGCCCTCCTCGAGAGGACCCTCGCCTCCTCACTCTCCTCCATGCCGACGGAAGTGACTGCGGCAGGCATCGTTCTCGACAACGACACGGGAGACATCCTCGCCTACTCTGGGAACGGAAGGCTTGGAAGCGGCCTGCCCGGGAGCTGGGTCGACTGCGCCAGGAGCCCCAGGTCCCCGGGATCGGCCCTGAAGCCCTTCGCCTATCTTGCCGCCTTCGACCGGGGCATCCTCACCCCGTCAAGCCTCCTGGCGGACACTCCCCTCGCCTTCTCCGGCCAGGCCCCGAGAAATTTCGACCTGACCTACCGGGGCCCTGTCACGGCACGGACAGCCCTGGCCGATTCCCTCAACGTCCCCGCCGTGAGGGTGTTCCGGGCAGCGGGGCCGGAACTTGTGCTCGACCTGCTTCGGAATGCCGGCTTCCGCTCCCTGGACCGTCCCACCGGCCATTACGGAGACTCCCTCATCCTGGGGGGGTGCGAGGTCACCCTCCTCCAGATGGCAGAGGGTTACGGTGTCCTTGCCACCCTCGGCTCGCACCGCCGGCCCCGTTTCCTGGGCGGGGAGGATCTCCCCGGGCGGAGAATCGTACCGGAGCCCGCTCCCTTTATGGTGGCGGACATCCTGAAGGACACGGGGCGGCTTCTCCCCGTCCACGGCAGGCGGATCGAGCACCGGCGGGACTGGTTCGCCTTCAAGACGGGCACGTCCTACGGATACCGGGACGCCTGGACGGCTGCCTACACCCCCAGGTATACGGTGGTGGTATGGATGGGCGACCCGTCTGGGGCCCCTCACCCTGAACTCGTGGGGCTCTCCGCCGCGGCGCCGGCCATAGTGGAGGTCCTCAGGGCCCTTCCCGCGACGGACTGGTATGAACCGCCCCCCGGGGTGGAATCCCGCACAGTCTGCACCCTGTCAGGGGCTCCTCCGTCGCCCCTTTGCCCCTCGACCAGGTCTGAATACGCCATTGCCGGCGTTTCCTCCACCACGCCCTGCAGCCTCCACGTGATCCGGAACGGCGCACCGGCGGTACGCTGGCCGGCGGAGCTCGAGGAGTTCGCCCTCCGCCGGTCCCTGGAATTCGATCCCGGCAGGACCGTATCCATCGTTTCCCCCCTTCCGGGGTCCCGGTATTTCCTCACTCCTCTCGGAGGAGAGCAGAAAACGGCCCTGAAAGCTGAGGGAGCGGTCCCGCCGGTGTACTGGTTCGTGGGAGGCGCCTTCGTCGGCAGGCAGGAAGGGAACGCCCCCCTGTTCTGGAGCCTCAGGAAAGGGCGCCATACCGTATCGCTGGTGGATTCCCGGGGCAGGACGGCGTCATCGTGGGTGATCGTCGAGGCCATAGAAAAAGGACCGGAGCAGCGCCCCGGCCCTTCGTCCCTTCTTCTTACCCCCGCGGACTGAAGGGGGATTCTCTCGCCAGGGCTTCCAGCAGCTCCCGCTCCCTGGCCGTCAGCTTCTCCGGGATCACGATCTCCACCCGGACGAGAAGGTCTCCCGGAACAGCCCCCTTCCTCCGGGCAAGTCCCTTTCCCTTGAGGCGGAGCTTCCTCCCTGCCTGAGTTCCGCCGGGAAGCTTCATGGTGACGGGACCGGAGGGTGTATCCACGGGAAGGCTCGCCCCAAGGGCCGCCTCCCATGGCGACACTTTCAGGGTGGTGGAGATGTCGTGCCCCTCCACGGTGAACCGGGGATGGGGGGCGATCCGGAGGACGAGAAAGAGATCCCCGCCTCCGCTTCCCTGTCCCTTCAGCCTGATCCTCGAGCCATCGGTCACCCCGGCGGGAAGGTTCACGTTCACCGTTTTCCTGGCTTTCCGGAGCCTTCCGTCCGGCCCGGGCTCGGTCCTTTCGAAGGAGACCGTC
>JAPXRK010000117.1:1949-5621 GCA_033813575.1 Synergistales bacterium | reverse complement strand
GTTCTCTCTTCCGGGGTCATCGCCCCCGGGGATGCGGAAAATTCCGAGGCAGCCTTCTCTATCAGCACGTCCATGAGGCCGTCGAGATTCGATTCCTTCCCCGTTTTAAAAAGATTTTCCAGCTGAGCGGGTTCATCTGCCGGTCCCGGGATCGCCGACCTGCCGGCAATGCCGTTCAGCATGCGGATTTTCTCATGGAGCGTATCGTGAAGGCGAATGAGGTCGGTGACGTCGTGGTTCGCGCAAATCATGCCCCGGAGCTCTCCGTGTTCATCCTTGATGAAAAAAGTGTGCGATTCCAGGATCCGGTTGTCCTTTGTCCTGTCCATGTGGGCGACCATGTCCTCGCTGCAGCCTCCGTTCCGGATCAGCTTGACGAAGGTCGGGGCGTAGTCGGACATTGTGCTTCCCACGGATCGGCCGCTGATCTGCCCGTTCCGTATGGCGATAATGGACGCTTCCGGCCTGGTCACGTCGTGGAGCACCAGTTCGTATTCAGGACCGCAGACTTCGGCGAAAAAATCGAGAAGCGGAATGTATTGTTCCAGAAACTCCCGGTTTCCGGATGCCTGGCCTTCGGTTTTCATGTTCCGTCATCCCTTCAGGAAGAACTTTTTCGTTGCCTGATAAAAATTTCATATCATTTTTCCGGCCTGATGTAAAGGCGGAGAAATCCCAGGTATCATCCAGCCGGGGGAAGAGCCGAAAAAAAACGGCGGTTCCCGGGGAATCCGCCGCCTGGCCTGCGCCCTGAAAAGCCCTTCTACGTGGGGAGAGAGCCCTCCCACGGTCATTTTCCAGTCCTGATGCGCTCAGTTATTCTTTCGAATTCCTTCATGAGTTCCTGGTCGTACACAAGAGCGAGATCGGGCACCACAAATCCGAAGACTCCCTCCAGGGTGCTCATGGAAACCTGGATAAGAGAAATAAGATCACTGCCTGTTTTTACGGTATCGTAGGTGTTCCGCGCAACGAAATAATCTCTCTTCAGTTTTTCCGAGGCTCCCCTGAGGGCGTTTTCCTGCCCCCTCAGGTACTGCCGGTAAAGCTCCGCCGTGCGTACAGTACGTTCGTTGGCCCTGACGTTGGCTTCGAGAACCTGCCTGTTTTTTTCGTCCCGCCCCGCCTTCGCCAGCATCTGCCTCGCTTCTTCGCCAAGCCTGCCGGCGGTTTTCATTATCTCCTCAAGGCGCGGGATGTATTCGCCCCCTATTCGTTCCAGGACGTTGAGGTTCGCATGAAGGTAGAGATCCACCAGCACCATGTGGACCCCCGTATACTTCCTTGCCGACTGGACGCTGCCCTGGCCTCCCTGGAGAAGGTTCAGAATCTGCTGGTTGATCTTCTTTATGCTGTCCGCTGCCAAAAGGAGGTGCAGGACGTCATCGCCGCTGACGCTGGAAAGGAGCACGTCGAGCTGCTGCTCTTCCACTTTCACTCCCAATTTCGCCAAGGCCTCCCGCATGGACCTTTTCAGCTCCGCTTTTCTCGCTGTCAGGCCTTCAATGTCTTCCCGGAGGTCGGCGACCTTTTCGTCTATTTTCTTCCTGGTTTTCTTCAGGGGATTCCACGTCTCTTCCGGCGCGCCTATCCTCTCCTTCAGGAGCACCGTTATTTCATCCCCGGCCTGTTCTATCTTCATTTCGAGAAAATTGTACTCATGGCGGGCATTCTGCAGCTCCGAACCGATAAGGATCGCAAACACCTCGTCGAGAAGCTCTTCGTACTTTTCGGTATTCGACTGCTTGTCCTCACCGAAGAAGCTTGATTCGGGAAGGTCTTTCCCGCGATCGAACACTTCGAGGGACTTTTCCAGTTTCGGGAGAGCCTTCTCCCAGATTTTCGCAAAGAACGGATCGCTCTCCCCCGCCGCGGGAAGAGCGGAAGAAAGAAAAAAACTCAACAGGAAAATCACCGGAGCCATCAGTCTCATTTTCATCACCTCATGACAGTAATCTATCACAAATGCCTCCCAAAAGGAAAAGAAAATTACTGATACTGTCCCCCTCAGAGGGAAGAAAATGCGGGTGATATACTTTTGGAGGATCATATTCTCCTCCCCGGAGGTGACGGCGGCAATGAAAAAAGTGAGTATACTGAATCACGTTTTAGGGCCGGTGATGAGAGGCCCCTCGAGCTCCCACACCGCAGGTCCGTGGAGAATCGGCCGCATGGCGGCAAACCTGCTCGGCGGACCTCCGGAAAGGGGCGCTTTCACCTTCCATCCCGCCAGTTCCCTAGCAGTCTGTTACCACGACCAGGGCAGCGACCTGGCCTTTGCGGCGGGGCTCCTCGGCAGGCCCCTCACGGACGACGATTTTTCCCGGATTCTCTCCCTGGCCCCGGGGCTCGGTCTTGACATCAGCTTCGAGAAGGCCCCCTTTCCCGAAGCCGACCATCCGAACAGCTCCCTGCTCCGGCTTTCCGGAGGAGGAAGGGAACTGACCATTCACAGCAGGTCCACCGGCGGCGGCTCCTTTGAGATCGCTTCCGTCAACGGCTGCCCTGCGGACATAACCGGGGAATCCTTTGTCCTCCTCCTTGAAGGGCAGCGGGAGGAAGAACTGATGCATTCCGCCGCCCTCGCTGAATCATTCGGGTGGGAAACCTCCGTTCTCCGGGGCCCCGGAGGACCGGTGCTCTTCGGAAAAGCCTCCGCTCCCCTGCCGGAAACCGCCAGGGAAACAATTGCCCGGAACGGACTTCACTTCCTCTACGCTGAACCCGTTATGCTCCCCATGCCGGGGGATCCCCTTTTTTCAGACGTTCCGGGACTTCTCTCCCTTGCGGCGGACAAAGAATGGTCTCTCGGCCGCGCTGCCCTTGCATCGGAGGCATCTCTCCTGGGGGTGCCGGAAAAGGATCTCATGGAGGAGATGGGTCTCCGTCTCGACATCATGCTCGCTGCGGTCCACAGGGGGCTGGCGGGGGATTTCTCCTCCATGAAACTGCTCGCCCCCATGGCGGAAAGAGTCTGGAATTCGGAAAAGAAGGGCGCCCTGTTCACCGGAGGCCCTCACGCCAGGGCGGCCATACGGTCCATGGCCGCTCTCCACGTCTGCTCTTCCGGCGGCGTGGTCTGCGCAGCTCCCACCGGCGGCGCCGCCGGTGTCCTCCCCGGAGTGGCGGCCACCCTCAAGGAAGATTTCGGCATCTCCGGGGAACGCCTTCTTTCCGCCTTGTGGGCTGCGGGAGCCGTTGGATACCTTCACGACCTCAGAAGCACCTTTGCCGCGGAAGTGGCGGGATGCCAGGTGGAGATCGGTGCGGCGGGAGCCATGGCGGCGGCGGCCGTGACGGACGCCGCGGGAGGGACGGCCCGGCAGGCCTGCGACGCCGCCGCCACGGTGTTCCAGAACGTCATGGGATCGGTGTGCGATCTCGTCCAGGGTGTGGTGGAAATCCCCTGCCACAGCAGGAACGCGTCCCTCGCCTCCCAGGCGTTTCTCTGCGCGGACCTGATTCTGGGAGGGTATGAAAACCTCATCCCGCTGGATGAAACCATCGACGCAGTGGACAGGGTCGGACGCATGCTGCCGGAGGAACTGCGCTGCACATCCAGGGGAGGTCTCGCTCTCTGTCCTTCGGCATGTGCCCTTTCCCGGCGGGAAAAAAACGACAAACGAAACCAAAAGGAGGCAATGAATCATGACGGCAGTGTTACGACAGGTC
>JAPXRK010000117.1:1445-1939 GCA_033813575.1 Synergistales bacterium | reverse complement strand
ATAACGCTCAACCGCCCGGAGGCCATGAATACCTTCAACACGGAACTCGCGGCCGAACTCAACGAGGCCCTCAGAGCCATGGAATCCGACGACGGGGTACGGGTGGTCATTCTTTCGGGAGCCGGAAAACATTTCTCCACCGGAATCGACCTCAAGGAGTTCCTGACAAAGGAACGGCACGAGATCCGGGCATTTCTCTCCCTCATGGACCTCCACAACCACACCCTCGCAGCGATGACGAAACCCGTCATCGCCTCGGTCCAGGGATATGCCCTCGCCAACGGCACCGGGCTTGCCCTTGCCTGCGACTTCGTCGTGGCCTCGGAGGATGCCGTTTTCGGCACCACTGCGGTGAACGTCGGGCTCATCTGCCTTGAGCCGGGATACCAGCTTGGCCGGTGGATAGGTGAAAAACGGGCCCTCCAGTATGTTCTCACCGGTGATCTCATACCGGCCTCCAAAGGGAAGGACCTCGGATTTGTCTATGCAGTGAC
>JAPXRK010000117.1:0-1435 GCA_033813575.1 Synergistales bacterium | reverse complement strand
AAAAGCAGGCTCTCGGTCAGCACGGGGAAAAGAGGCTTCTCCGCCATGTCCGGTCTCCCCGCCGACCGGGCCGTAGAGGCTGGCGGAGAGCAGTTCGCCGCCCTGGCATCCTCAGAGGACGGAAGGGAAGGCGTGGAGGCCTTCCTCGCCAAGCGCCCCGCAGTTTACAGGGGAAGATAGAAGAAAGGGGATGCAGCAGATGATCATTACCACGACGCACACCATCGAAGGCAAGCAGATCACGTCTTACCGGGGGATCGTCTTCGGTGAAGTCATCGCCGGGGCGAACTTCATGAAGGACTTCAAGGCCAGCCTCACGAATTTTTTCGGAGGCCGGTCGGGGGCCTATGAAAAGGAGCTCACCGAGGCACGGGAAGCGGCCCTGAAGGAAATGGAACAACGGGCGGCCGAGCTGGGAGCGAACGCCATAGTGGGCATGCTGGTCCACTACGAAGTGCTCGGCAGCAACGGAAACAACATGCTCATGGTTTCCACCTGCGGGACGGCGGTCCGGACGGACTGACCGGGGGGCATTTCCGTTATTGCCCCAGCGGGCGGCTTCTCTTCCTACAGATCGTCCCTCCACAGCGGCATGGTGGAGCACCGGGGACCTCCCCCGCCCTTCACCAGCTCGTCCGCTTCCACGGGCACCACGTCGATGCCGGCCTTTTCAAGGGCCCGGATGGTTCCCGTGTTTCTGTCCCAGATGCACACCCTGCCGGGCTCCAGCGTAAACGTGTTTCCGCCGGAGCCCGCTCTCTGTTCGGCGAAAGCCACCGCCTCGCTCTCGCTGCCCCCCACTTTTACAATCCGAAGGGACGTCAGCTTCAGCACTTTCCGGATGGCGCCGAAAAGAGAGTTCTCCCTGGTGATCCTGAGCCGGTCTCCCCGCCCCGGGGTAATGTGGAGCACCGTGATTTTCTTTTCGATATAGGGGAAAAAGAGAAAGGCGTCGTGGTCGATCATGTTCAGGAACATGTCAACGTGGACCGTGAGCCCGATGGAATCCTGGGGACCGAGCCTGGGGTTCTCGAAGAGGAGGGCGAGCACGTCGGTAATGCGGCCCGATTCCATGGTCCGGCGGGCGATTCGCTCTATGGACTCCGGGTGGGTCCTTTCGTTCACGCCGACAACGAAGACGTTCGGGCTGTAGCAGTGGATGTTTCCCCCCTCGACGGGTTTGTCGTCACCTTCGGCGGCGCCGTACCATGTTCTGAAGCCCGTGCCCCGCAGCAGGGGGTGATGTCTGAAAAGGGCCTTCACGCAGGCAGGTTCCTTCATCCTGTCCCTGTTCAGCATCCTGCCGAAGACCACCCCTTCCCCGAGAACAGCTGCGGAATCACGGGAATAGAGCACGTTCGTCATGGGAAAAAGGCACCATTCGTCCAGCCTGTCCGCAAGGTCCTCCAGGGAGACCTCCCCGGTTTCCCTGCTG
>JAPXRK010000116.1:0-5645 GCA_033813575.1 Synergistales bacterium | reverse complement strand
GGTGAATCCCAGGATGGCGTTCATGGGGGTCCTCAGCTCGTGTCCCACGTTGGCCAGAAAAACCCCCTTGGCCCGGGAGGCGCTTTCCGCCGCCTCCTTGGCCGCCACCAGGGCGTCCTGGGCCAAAAGGCGCTCTTCCACCTCCATCTGGAGCATCTGGGCGCTCCGCCGCAGGGCCTCGTTTTTTTCGTGGAGCTCCCGGGTCCGAAGGGCCACCTCTTCTTCCAGGGCCCGGGCCCGCTCCCGTTGCTCCCGGAGGACCCGCTCCTCTCGGCGCACCCGGAAGGAGCCGTACCCTCCCAGGATTCCCAGGGCTCCCAGGGCGTAGAGCGAGATCGCCCACCAGGAACGCCACCCCGGCACGGGAACCGTCAGGCCCCCCTCGGGCATCACGATGTACTGAAGACTGCTTCCCTTCCCGGCCTCAATGCGCCGGAGCGCTTCCCGGATCGTCGGGACTTTTACGAAGAAGAGCTTTTTCACCAGGTTTTCATCGAGCGACGTCACCATGTAAACAGTCTTTTCCGCAGCGACCTTGGCAATGCCGAATGCCTTGTGCCCGCCCATCATGAAGTCCGTTTGAATGCGCTCGATGATGTCCCCGGGGCAGGTTGCCGCATTCATCCACTGCTCGAATACGGACTCTCCGTATCCGGCCGGGCAGTCGGCCAGCAGGATGATGGCACCGCCCTTTTTCGTTGCCTTATCCGCGTGATCGAGCGCTTTCTGCGCCTGGTAGACGTTGATGTCCCTGGGGTGACCGCAGGCACTCGCTATTGCCACGTCCGCAAGTCCCTTTATTGGCACCTCGTAGAGCGAGGCTGATGCAGCGACTGCTTCCTTCCATGCATCGACGACGTCTCCGGCCACCACTTTCACGATCTCCCTGTTTTCGTTGACCACCACGTTGAGGATCATGTCCACGCCGGCCATCTTCGCCGCTTCGATCATCTCGAGGCTGACCGGATTGTGATCCAGGTCGGGAAGATCATCCATGAGCTGCACCATCCTGGAGTGGTTGCGTTCTACGTTCTGCTTCCATGCCACGCCGGGAAATATGGATTTCCGTCCTCCCGAGTATCCCGCGAAGTAGTGGGGCATCACCACGCCGAGGGTGAGGACGAAGTCAGCGTCCCTCACCAGCCTGTTGATACGCAGCTCGGATCCTGTGGAGAGCATCCCGACGGAGGCAAGGGAATCCAGGTCGTCCGAGACGTGGGAGACGATCCTGAAGCGCCGGACCATCTCCTCGCCGTACACCTGGAGGTTCTGTTCAGGGGTGTGCGGATCGTGAATCCCCGTGGCCACCACAAGTGTTACCATGTCATCGGTGATCCCGGCCTCGGCGAAGCGCTTCAGGACAGGAGGAAGAAGCAGATCGTATGGTGTGGGGCGTGTGATGTCGTTAACGATGACCACCACATTCTTCGGTTTCTTCGCCTGAAGCAGTTCAGAGAGGGAAGGTGTCCCCACCGGTGTCTCCAGCGCGGCATCGACGTCCTGCGCAGTGCACGGTTTCATGTCCGATTCGGGAGGCAGGACCACCTGAAGGATCTTCGAATCTTCCAGCTGGAACTCCAGCGTCCCCTTTCCATATTTCATCGTAAAATTCATTGGAAAAATTCCCCCTTTCATCGATGCTCACTTTACCATCTCTTTTGTGAAAGATCCTTTCCCCCTATACCGGAAACACAGGCAGGGAAATGATACGGCCCGTCCGCCGATTACTCCTCTCCGGAGAGTGGTTCAGCCTCTTCGTCAACGATGAAGATCTCCTTTTTTTCATCATCGCCGTCCTCAACCTCCCCGGGAGAGAGGAGGAGGGCAATGACGCTGGAATGGGTGACGAAGAAAACCCGGGCGCAGGCATAGTCTCCGATCTTATCGTAGATGCGCCCGGCGCTTGCTGTTCCCCTGTAGACGGTGTTTGCACTGTTCGCGACATAACCCACATTGCCGATGAACGGCAGCTCGACGCGGATGGCCTCGCTGTCGTGGGGATTGTCCGGTTCCTTGACGATCTTGGTGATCCGGCCGATTTCAAATGGAGTCTTGCCGTAATAGTGGTCGATCCCCGTGACCGTGATGAAGTGGACCGTATCCATGGTACATTCCTCCCGTTCTGCCGGCTTCAGGGGAAAGGAACAAACCTCCTCCCCGGCCGCATATTCCTCAGATCCTGGAGAAAACTGTCTCTCCGTCGATAATCGTCCGGACCGCCCTGCTTCTCGCATCGAGGGGGTCTCCGTCCCAGATGACAATGTCGGCGTCTTTCCCCGTTTCGATGGATCCTGTCCGGCCTGCGATCCCCAGGTGTTCTGCGGCGTAAATCGTCACCGCCTTTATGGCTTCCTCCCGGGGAAGCCCGGCCCGAACGGCCAGGGAGAGGCAGACGGAAAGGTGTTCGATGGGGACCACGGGGTGATCAGTGATGATGCAGAAATGGACTCCGGCCTTCCAGAGGACTGCCGGAGTGTCCCATGTTTTGTTCCTGAGTTCGATCTTCGGTTTTCCGGTAAGCGTGGGGCCGACGGCGGCGTAGACATTCTTTTCCGCGAGAAAGGGGGCAATGAGGTGCCCCTCTGTGCAGTGCTCCACGGTGAAAGGAACGGAAAACTCCTCCGCTATGCGGACCGCGGTTGCGATGTCGTCGCAGCGGTGGGCGTGGATACAGAGGGAGAGATCCCCGTCCAGTACGGGAAGAAGGGCTTCCTGCTGGAGATTCCGTTCGGCAGGTTCGTTCTTGCTCCTGGCATGGATCGTCTTGTTCCTGTAATTCGAAGCCTCCACCAGTGTCTGGCGGAGCAGGGCGGCGTTTCCCATGCGTGTGTTGGGAAGCTTCTGCTTCTCCTTGTAGACACGGATCGGATTCTCACCCAGTGCGGCCTTCATGCACGAAGGAGCTTTGACGATCATTTCATCCACGGTTTTTTTCCTCCCCCGGATGGCCGTTGCCGTCTTGATCACAGCTCCCTGTCCTCCGATGATATTGCCGCTGCCGGGAAGGGTCTGCACGCAGGTCACGCCTCCGGCGAGAGCGTCAGCAAAGGCCGTGTCGTCCTGGTAAATGGCGTCCAGTATCCGAAGGTGAGGAGCGACAGGGTTCACCATATCGTTGGCGTCCTCCATGCTCTCGGGAAAACCTTCGCAGTAGGTGCCTATGTGGGTGTGAGCATCGATGAATCCCGGTGTGACGACCATCTCCGCTGCATCGATCACTTCATCGGCGTTCTTCGGGTCCAGCCCTTCCGCCACGCCGGTGATCCTGCAGTTTTCAATGAAAACTGTCGCATTCGAATATACTGTTCCGAGCCCTGTTTCGAGAGCTCCTGCAAGTATCGCTTTCATTTGTGCCTCCCCGGATACGATATAATGACTGCTTCAGGCCTATTGTACCTTATTCTGTTCCCCCTCAGACAGGGCGGGACGATGACCGGATACATGAAAATCCTGGAATTCCGGCCTGCACGATGTGCCGGATGAAAGGGTTGAGAGGCCGCTGCCGGCGATCGGGCTGTATTCCGGATCAGAGGCCGGGAGGAGGAAACGTTATGGAAGATGCGGATTTGGTACTCACAATAATAGGCCGGGTCTCTTCACCTCTGAAAACACGGGAAGAATGTCCCCGGCAGGGGTTCGAGAACGCTCCCGAGGCTGAAATAATCCTCGGCAGCGCTTGTGAGGAAGCAGCTGACGGGCTGGAGCCCGGCAGGGAAATTCTTGTCTTCACCTGGCTTCACCAGGCAGACCGCTCCATTCTGAAAGTCAGACCCAGGCGAAATCCGGATGCTCCGCTCAAGGGTGTTTTTGCGACCCGGTCACCTGTGCGCCCCAATCCTATAGGGCTTCACAGGGTAAAGCTCCTGGAAAAAGACGGCGGCCGTCTCCTGGTGGCTCCCCTGGAGGCCCTGGACGGCACGCCGGTAATCGATATCAAGCCTTTAATCATAAGGAATGACGAGCAGTAGGGACGGAAGACCTACCGGTGCTGCTTTTCCACCAGGCGCAGACAGGCGTCCCGGAAGCACTCGCAGAGGGTGGGGTGGGCATGCACGCTGTATGCCACGTCCCGGGCGGTCAGTTTCTTCGATACGGCAAGGGCTGCCTCACCCAGGACCGATGCCGCTTCAGGCCCCAGAATGTGAACGCCGAGGAGCGTCATGTCCGATGCCCGTGCCACTACCTTGACGAAACCGTCGCTTTCCCCGAGGGCAAGTGCCATTCCGTTGGCGCCGAAATACGCCTTTGCCGTAAGGATTTCTTCTCCCCGGTTTTTGGCCTCCTCCTCGGTCAGCCCGACTGCTCCTGCTTCGGGGTCCATGAAGACGCATGCGGGAACGGCGTCCGGGTCTACGGTGTACTCCCGGCCGGTCATGGCACTCACTGCGGCCAGTGCCTGGTATTCCGCCAGGTGGGCGAGCATGGCGCCTCCCGTGCAGTCTCCAATGGCATAGACGCCGTCCACTGTAGTCCTCTGGCACGAGTCCACCGCGATGGCCCCTTTCACGACTTTTACGGGGCTGTTTTCCAGGCCGAAACCGTCGAGGACAGGCTCCATGCTCGACGCGAGAATGAGCCGGTCGCACCGTTCCTCGAAGGGGGCTTCTTTTGCAGTGCCCCGGAGGAGCAGCTGCCCCTTGTCCTCAAAGACTTCTGACAGGCGGACATAGTCGTAAATCGAAGCTCCCCCCTTTTTCATGATCTGGGCGGCCTTTTTCTTGATGTCCCCGTCAAGACGGCGCAGGATCTGGTCGGAATGCTTGAGGAGGAGCACTTTTTTGCCCAGTGCCATTAGCATCATTGCCATCTCCATGGCGATGACGCCGGCTCCCAGAACCGCTGCTGTCTGAACGCCGCCGTTTCTCTCCGGATCCCAGAGGGTGGGATCGACGATCGCCCAGTCGCCCGTAAGAACGCCGGGAAGGTCGTTCCCCCTGAAAGCCGGGCGTACAGACCGGGCGCCGGTTGCGAGAAGGAGCCTCTCTCCCTCGATTTCCTCTGTTGTCCCGTCCTCTTTCTGCACCGACAGCTTTTTCGTTCCCTCCCACCGGACAACGGTCCCCGTTCCCCGGCAGACCTTCACGCCTGCCATGCGAAGGGCCGTGGCCGATCCCTGCCGGAGTTTGTCCATCACTGACTCAACACGGTCCCAAAGCCCTTCGGCGGATCCCTTGCCGCCGATAATATGGGCGTAGAGAGCTTTGGTGGGAATGCACCCGCGGTTCAGGCACACTCCCCCGAGGCGGTCTTTTTCCACGAGAACGGTTTTCATTCCTGCTCTCGCGGCAAGTTCAGCGGCACGAAGCCCTCCGGGGCCTCCGCCGAGGATAACAAGATCGTACATGGTTTCTCTCCTCCCCCGGAATGCCCAGGGCATCCGTTCGAATGTGCCCGGAGGCGCCGGTGTGAAGGCGCCTCCGGGTGTGGGATCAGCTGTTTTCTTCGAACTGCCAGCGGAGGATCGGGTTCCTGGCCGCTGTCGTCTCGTCGGGCCGGGATACGGGCGTCGTGACCGGAAGATCGTGGAACGTTTCGGGCCCTTCCTCCCGGGCCTTCGCCGCTATGGCCTCCATGGCCCCGGCGAACCTGTCCAGCGTCTCCCTGGACTCCGTCTCCGTGGGCTCCACCATCAGTGCCTCCGGGAC
>JAPXRK010000115.1:1497-5648 GCA_033813575.1 Synergistales bacterium | reverse complement strand
CAGATTTTATCCCCTTTGGTGAAAACTACAAACAGGGGCAGCTCCAGGTGGGAAAGCCAGTCCTGGAGGGCGGTGTCGTTGGCGAGCAGTCCGTGCCTGAAATCGGCGAGATGAAGCACCAGCGCCAGAGACGCCCTGTCAGAAACGTAGCTGTCAATGAGGGCCGACCACTGGTCCCGCTCTCCCTTGCTCCTGGACGCATACCCGTATCCGGGAAGGTCAACCAGCCTGAAGGGACCGGCGGAACATTCAACGGCGAAAAAGTTGATGCTCCTCGTCTTTCCGGGCGTAGCGCCCACATGGGCCAGGCGGCTTCCGAGAAGCTTGTTCACGAGGCTCGACTTGCCCACGTTCGACCTCCCTGCCACGGCTATTTCGGGAACGTCCTGAAGAGGGAACTGGTCCGCCCGAAATGCCGTGGCTTCAAGGCGGACCTTCCAGTGTCCCGTCATTTCCCTTTCGCTCTCTCGAGGGCGAAGTCGAATACTTCCGAGACTCGTTCCACGTACCTGAAGGAAAGGCCGTCCCTGGACCATTCCGGGATCTCTTCAACATCGGGCCTGTTGGCGGCGGGCAGGATGATGTTCCTGATACCCTGGCGCTTCGCCGCCAGGATCTTGTCCCGTATCCCCCCCACCGGAAGTACCTTCCCCTGGAGGGAAATCTCACCCGTCATGGCTATTTCCGGCAAAACGGGGCTCTTCCGGACGGCAGAGAGCATGGCAAGAGCCATAGTGATCCCTGCCGAAGGGCCGTCCTTGGGTATGGCTCCCTCGGGGACATGAAGATGAACATCGATCGTTTTCCAGTCCACGTCACCGATGCCGAATTCTTCCGCATTCGCCCGAAGGAAACCGAGGGCCGTCTGGGCGGATTCCTGCATCACCGATCCAAGGTTTCCGGTCAGGGTAACGTCGCCCTTTCCCTTCATGGTGACCGCCTCGATGACGAGCACATCACCTCCGGTCTCCGTCCAGGCAAGGCCGACAGCCGTGCCAGTCTCCTTTTTCTTCGGCAGCCGGAGGTCATACAGTTTCGGAGGGCCGAGGTACTCTTTAAGATCTCTCGGGCCCACAGTAACCGATCCCTCGAATTCCTCTCCCTTTTCCACCAGTTTCCTGACGATTTTCCTGCAGATGGTGGAGAGTTCCCTTTCCAGTCCCCTGACGCCCGCTTCCCTGGTGTACTCGCTGATCAATTGTTCCAGGCCCTTCGGGGTCACTTTCACCTGCTTCTGCGACAGGCCGTGCTCTGTGAGAATGCGGGGGAAAAGATGCCTTTTCGCGATCCTGATCTTTTCCTGCCACACGTATCCCGGTATTTTGATGACTTCCATCCTGTCGAGCAGCGGGCGGGGAATGGAATGGGTCACGTTGGCGGTGGTGATGAAGATCACGTCGCTGAGGTCCACAGGGACCTCCATGAAATGATCGGTAAAGGCGCCGTTCTGTTCAGGGTCCAGTACCTCGAGCAGGGCGGCGGACGGATCTCCCCTGAAGTCCTGCCCCATCTTGTCGATCTCGTCCATGAGCAGCACCGGATTCCTTACCCCGGCCTGCCGTATTTTCTGTATGATCCGTCCCGGCATGGCACCCACGTAGGTCCTTCGGTGCCCCCGTATCTCGGCCTCGTCCCTCATGCCGCCGAGGGACATGTTGACAAACTTCCGTTCAAGGGCCCGGGCAATGGATTTCCCGAGGGAGGTTTTTCCCACCCCCGGAGGGCCGACGAAACAGAGCACCTGCCCTTTCATCCTGCTGGAGGCGAGTTTGCGCACCGCCAGAAATTCGAGAATCCGTTCCTTGACCTTTTCGAGGCCGTAATGGTCCTCTTCCAGGACCTTTTCCGCCCTGACGATGTCGAGGTTGTCAGGGGAGAACCTGTTCCAGGGAAGGGCCACCAGCCAGTCTATGTAGGTTCTGACCACCGTGGCTTCAGCGGACATGACCGGCATTTTCGAGAGCCGGTCAAGCTCGTGGAGCGCCTTGTTTCTCGGCACCTCAGGCATGTCCGCCTCTTCGATCTTCCCCCGGAGCTCCTCGATCTCCGATGGCGTCTCGTTCTGGCCGAGCTCGTCCTGGATGATCTTCAGCTGCTCCCGGAGATAATATTCCTTGTGTCCCCGCTCCACTTCCTGGCGGACTTTGTCCTGGATGTCATGCTCCAGCTGGAGGATGTCGATTTCCTCAAGAAGAAGCTTCAGGATGAACTTGAGGCTTTTCTCGGGGTCCACCATTTCCAGCAGGCGCTGCTTCCGTTCCACCTTGATGGACAGGTGCGAGCTGACCAGGTCCGAGATCTGCCTGGGATCGTCGACGTTCATCACCGTGACGAGGACCTCCGCCGGAATTCTCGGGTGAAGGGTCACATACTTTTCAAACTGCTCGAGGACGCTCCTCTTCAATGCCTCGAGGTTCGGGGAAACGCTCTCGTCCCACGGAAGGGCCACCACATCGGCCTCGAGAGCCTCCTTTCCCCTGCTGAAGGATTCTACCCGCACCCTTTCGACACCCTCGATGAGCACTTTCGTCGTTCCGTCGGGAATACGCACCATCTGCAGAATGGTGCAGAGGGTGCCCACGGAGTAGAGATCCTCCACCCGCGGGTCGTCGATCTGCATATCCTTCTGGGCAACCACGAGGATGTTTCTGTCCTGGAGCATGGCCATCTCTATGGCCTTCAGGGATCTCGGCCGTCCCACAAAAAGGGGAGCAATGATCCCGGGAAATACCACGATGTCCCGTATGGGGAGGACGTAGCAGCGACGCGGACTCTCCATGGGTCAGGCGACCTCCTTGGAGCTTTTTCCTTCAAGGATGGGATCCTGCAGCCCCTCCACGGCCTCTTTCGTGATGATGACCTTCCGCACTTCCCTGCTCCTGGAGGGGATATCGTACATCAGCTCCATCATGAGATTTTCAAGAATGGAGCGAAGCCCCCTGGCACCCGTATTCTTTTCGTTTGCCTTCATGGCTATGCTCCGGACCGCATCGTCGGTGAATTCCAGGGAGACCCCTTCCATAGAGAAGGTCTTCTGGTACTGCCTGATAAGGGCATTCTTGGGTTCGGATAGAATCCGGACCAGCGCGTCGGTATCCAGCTCTTCAAGCGGAACGAGCACCGGAAGGCGGCCGACGAGCTCCGGAATGAACCCGAAGGTCATGAGGTCCTCCGGCTGTATCTGCTTCATGACCTCGTATCTCCGGGCATCGTGCTTTCCCATGATGTCGCCGCCGAAACCGATGAGCTTCCTGTTCACCCTGCGCCCGATGATCTCCTCCACTCCGTCAAAGGCTCCCCCGCAGATAAAGAGGATGTTGGACGTGTCGATCTGGATGAAATCCTGGTACGGGTGCTTCCGCCCTCCCTTGGGAGGAACGTTGGAAACGGTTCCCTCGAGAATCTTCAGCAGCGCCTGCTGCACCCCTTCCCCGGAAACATCCCGGGTGATGGATGCAGACTCGGATTTCCTCGACAGCTTGTCGATCTCGTCTATGTAGATTATTCCCCGCTGGGCTGCCTTTACATCGTAGTCGGCGGCCTGGAGAAGCTTGACAAGTATGTTTTCCACGTCTTCCCCCACATATCCGGCCTCCGTAAGGGTGGTGGCATCGGCGATGGCAAAGGGGACGTTGAGTTTTTTCGCCAGCGTCTGGGCGATGAGGGTTTTGCCGCATCCCGTGGGTCCGAGAAGAAGCACGTTGCTTTTCTGGAGTTCCACATCTGCATCCGTCCTGAGATTGTTGCTGATCCGCTTGAAATGGTTGTAGACCGCTACGGAGACACTCTTTTTCGCCCACTCCTGGCCGATGACATACTGATCGAGGAAGGCCTTGATCTCCCTCGGCTTCGGGGCTTCGGACATCGGGATGAAATGATCCGCCTCGGCACCCGCCTCTTCGCCTTCCTCATTGAGAATGAGACTGCAGAGGTGGACGCATTCATCGCAAATATAGACTCCGGGGCCGGCTATCAGCTTCTGAACCTCGTCCTGCCCCTTCCCGCAGAAAGAGCACCTGGAATTTCCGCCCTTTCCTCTTCCGTTTCCTTTATCATCAAATTTAAACACTAAACTCTCCCTCCCTGGAGCCTTCCGAAGATACAGCAACAAGGGAGCACCTCGCGGGCTCCCTTGAAGTCTTATCGGAAAG
>JAPXRK010000115.1:0-1487 GCA_033813575.1 Synergistales bacterium | reverse complement strand
TTCGTTGCGAGGAGCAACGGCTACCTCGAATGGATGACTTTATCTATGATCCCGTATTTCAGGGCCTCGTCGGGAGACATGAAGAAATCCCTCTCCGTGTCGGCCGCGATCTTTTTCTTCGTCTGCCCGGTATGTTCGACAAGTATATCATTCAGACGGTCGCGCAGCTTCAGTATTTCCCGTGCGTGGATCTCCACCTCCGTCGCCTGTCCCTGGGCGCCTCCAAGGGGCTGATGGATCATGACTCTCGCGTTCGGGAGGGCGAGCCGCTTCCCCGGGGCCCCACCGGCGAGGAGAATCGCGGCCATGCTCGATGCCTGGCCGATGCAGATCGTCGATACGGGGCTTTTTATGTACTGCATTGTATCGTAGATGGCCAGCCCTGCGGTGACATACCCGCCGGGGCTGTTGATGTAGAGGTGGATGTCCTTCTCCGGATCTTCGCTTTCCAGAAAGAGGAGCTGGGCAACCACGATGTTTCCCGTGTGTTCGTCTATTCCTTCACCGAGAAAGATAATCCTGTCCTTGAGGAGCCGGCTGTAGATGTCATAGGTTCGTTCGCCACGGCCGGTCTGCTCGACCACGTACGGAATCAGCATGCTGGGTGCCCTCCTTCCGGAATCAGCCGTTCTGCTGCTCTTCAGTCGCCGGAGCAGCAGCCGCGTCCGTAACCCGGACCGCCTCCATGATGGCCTTCACAGTCTTTCTGTACTTGATCCTGTTCGCCACTTCCATGAGGCGTTTCTCGTCCTTGAAGAGGCTGTTGACAAGACGGTCGGCATCAATTTTATAGGTTGAGGCCAGGGTGGCCATCTCCGCTTCGAAGTCTTCCTTTTCCACGGAGACCTTCAGGTCTTCGGCTATCCTGTCGAGAACGAGAGACCGACGGACAATGGTCTCCGCCTGCTTCCGGATCTCCTCGTCGTACTGTTCTTTCGTGGTTCCGGTCTCCTGAAGGTATTCATCCATGGAAATGTTCCTGTTTCGCTGGATTTTTTCCTCGTCTTCCTTCTTCATGGCTTCGACCTGCCTGGAGATCAGTGTTTCAGGAACGTCGAGTCCGGCTTTTCCCGAAATCAGCTCAACGGCATCGTATTCGGCCCTGGACTGGTTCTCGGCCTGCATTCTCTCGTGAATTCTCTTTCTGACCTCTTCGCGGAACTCGTCTTCAGAGGCGCATTCCTGCTGGAGAACCTTCTGGAAAAACTCCGGCGTGAGCTCGGGGAGCACCCGCTCTTTCACTTCGGTGACGGTCATTTCGTAGCGGAGGATTTTGCCCACGAGATTTTTCTCGGGATAGTCCTCCTCGACCATCACTTCCGCTTCCGCCCGAGCAGCCGGCTCCTTGCCGAGAAGGGCATCCCTGATCTCGGTCCTCACGGAGGACTGGGAGAGATCCAGGGTGGTCGTGTCCGGTCCGTGCCGTTCATCTTCTCCGTTTTCACCCGAAAGGATGGTGAAGTATTCTATGGCGACAGTGTCAGTCC
>JAPXRK010000114.1:4154-5670 GCA_033813575.1 Synergistales bacterium | reverse complement strand
GCTTTATTTTTTTCTTTTTTCAACAGGGAAACACAATTTATCCTTAAGGGAGGAGATAAAATCATGGAACCGAAGACGGAAAAGAACGGAGCATTCAGCTGGTACTTCAAAGCCAATCTTTTAGGAAGGATTCTTTTCGGACTTGTGCTCGGAGCAATAGTCGGCATTGTTTTGGGAGGGTTTTTCCCGGATTATGTCAAGGCTTTCGTGGATAACTCCAAGTTCTTCGGTGATCTTTTCATCCGCCTCCTGAAGATGATCGTCGTCCCGGTCATTCTCTTTTCCCTCATCGCAGGAGCGGCCAGCATAGAGCCATCACGGCTCGGCCGGGTCGGAGTCAAGATAATGGTCTATTACCTGTTCACCAGTGCGCTGGCAGTAGCTTTCGGCCTCTTTTTCGCCAACATTCTGAATCCCGGTGCAGGTTTCAGCATTGTGGGAGATGCGGCCGTCAAGGGAAAGCTTGCGGAAAGCCCCAGCATTTCCCAGATCCTGCTGAATATAGTCCCGACCAACCCCGTCGAATCCCTTGCCAAGGGTGACGTGCTTCCCATCATCTTTTTCGCTGTCTTTTTCGGTATAGCACTGTCCTACGTGAAAACCTCCAATAAGCCCGAAATCGCGAAAGTCGGCTCGACTTTGCTTGACGTGGTGAACGGAGCCGCAGAGGGCATATACAAGATGGTCCACGGCATCATGCAGTATGCCCCCATCGGCGTTTTCGTTCTCATTGCCCAGGTTTTCGCACTGCAGGGACCCAAGGCAATCGGGCCTCTTTTCACAGTCACACTTACCGTGTACCTTGGCCTGCTTGTGCATATCGTGGTTTGCTACGGAGGCTTTCTCGCCGTCTCGAAGCTTGGATTCTTCCGCTTCCTCAAGGGGGCCAACGAAGCCATGATAACTGCATTCGTGACCCGCTCATCGGGCGGTACGCTGCCGGTGACAATGCGCTGCGCGGAAGAAAACCTCGGTGTTGGCCGCAGTATCTGTTCATTCACCCTTCCCCTCGGAGCGACGATCAATATGGACGGCACCGCAATCTACCTCGGTGTTTGCGCCATGTTCATCGGAAACGCCATCGGCCTTCCCCTTACGTTCAACCAGCAGGCCGTCGTCGTACTCACTGCCACCTTGGCGAGCATAGGCACAGCGGGGGTTCCCGGCGCGGGAGCCATCATGCTGCTCATGGTTCTTGAATCGGTCGGCCTGAAGGTTACGGAAGGTTCCGCCGTGGCGGCCGCATACGCCATGATCCTCGGCATAGACGCACTGCTCGATATGGGCCGCACCTCCGTGAACATCACCGGAGACATTGCCGGATCGGCAATAGTCGCAAAAAGTGAGGGGGAACTCGACCTCTCCAAGTGGTCCTGAGCCGATTTCCACGAAATTGTCCAACAGGAAATGTTTTTGCCCCGGGCTGAAATGCCCGGGGCTTTTTTCCGGATGCCGAGTCCTCGCTTTTTCCTCATTTCCGGAGCGGCTGACTTAAAAAAGCGGCGCCCGGGAAACC
>JAPXRK010000114.1:0-4144 GCA_033813575.1 Synergistales bacterium | reverse complement strand
CCGCTTTGAGTCTGAGAAAGGTTCACACATGGAAGGAGAGAACAAGAAAGAGAGTCCCCCCGCCGGGAACCCTGAAGGGCAGGGTGAAGCTCCTGACTCCCGGGGATTGGCTGGGGATCGTCTTGATCCCAGCACCGGATATCAACTGGGGAGGGGTTACCTCCGTCCCTTCCAGCGCCGCCTGCACGAGGGCCCTCCCGCTGACCATGTTCGCCAGTTCCCCGATGACGCTCATGGAGACCGCGTCTTCCGTGTCCGGGGTGATCATTCCCCCTGACATGGCAGAAACGGTCGCGTTAAAGCCTTCCCTGTCGAGCATGATGACCGCCGTTCCCTGCACTCCGCCGCCGACGATGCCCACAAGGGCCGCGACACAGCTTCCTGTCACGTTGACTCCCTGGGCAATCTCCGACTTCACGAGAGAGACTTCGACTCCCATCTCTTTGCTGACAGTCATCAGAGAAGACCCGAATGTGTTTACAAGTACCGCCAGCTTCTCCGTTCCCATTCTCATTCACCCTTCCTGTTCATCGAGCGCCTTGCGATTCGATATAGTGCAGAACGATCGCCAGGGCGGCGAAATCATCCACGTCCCTTGGGGGAACACGCATTCCTTCCGGAAGCAGTTTTCGGATTCCCCGGGGAGGATGGTGCTTCCAGTATAGTTTCCTCGCCAGCAGGGTCGTTCCCTTTTCAGGTATTAACTTTACTCCAAGGGACACGTTTTTTGCAAGCGAAAGAAGCAATTCTTTTCCTGTGCCGTTTCCTACAAGGCATTCAGTGAGGGAAAACCATTCCGGAAAAGAACCGGCTTTTTCCAGGGCAAAAGAGGCAATTTCCCGCCCGTCTCCGGACGCAATCGCCCGAAAAAAGGCCTCCGCTCTCTCCGTGGGAAAAATCCCCGAGGCGATGAGTTCTCCTTCCGGGGTGGCAAAAACCCATCCGCACTTGTCCCTTCCAGGGTCAATGCCGAGGATCATCGGATCCGGCTCTCCGTCGAGGCCCAGCGTGGATAGAGCCACATCCACTGGTCCGGATATTCCCTGATGAACCGGCTGATGATGTCGTTGCATCGGCTCATGGCCGTTTCCATGCTTTCGTCCTCTTCCGGATACCCTTTCTCCCAGGGGGAGGGAAGAATGTAAAAGTCATGCGCCAGGGAAGTGCCCCTGCGGACCATGAAAGCAGGCAATATGGTACTTCCGAGTTTCCGTGCGATTTTTGCGGGGCCGTAGGGAGTGCTCGCGGGAAGCCCCAGGAAAGGAACCACTACGCCTTTGTCCCTGACGTCCTGGTCCATGAGGATGGCCAGGGCCTCTCCTCTCTGGAGGCATCGTATGGCGGCCTTGAGGTCGAAGCCTTTGCCGACGGAAGTAACACCGCATTCGGCTCTCTTCTGGATGATGAGGTTGGTGATCCGTTCATCCCGCTGGTCCGTCCCGATGGCGTTCATGGGGTATCCCCTTCCGGCGACGGCTGCCGCACCGATCTCCCAGTTTCCCAGATGAGCCGAGAGAAAGAGGACCCCTTTCCCCCTGGCAAGGGCTTCACGGAGATGTTCTTCGCCGTGGAACTCCACCAGGTCCCGAAGGTCGCCCCGAACCTTGTCCATGGACAGGAATTCCGCCACAGACCGTCCAAGGTTCATATAGGAACCGCGAACGATTCTCCTGGCCTCGGTCACCCCGACCTGAAGCGCCCTCACGCAGCGCCTTTCCGCTTCATCCACCTTTTTTTTGCTCGCCGCCCAGAGGAGGGCGCCGAGGCATGAGCCGAGAGAGATCGACCATGAATAGGGCAGCCCCCTGATCACTTTCCGGATCCCTCCGGCGATCTTCCACGAAATGTCCTTATTCATGACCAATACCGCATCTTTCGAATTTTCTACGCACTGAAAAGACTCCTTTACGATATACTTATCCGGAAGACCAGAATACCATGGGAGGGATGATCATGCTCACACGGATTCTTTTTCTCGCCGATGTTTCCCCTTTCTCCGAGCGGGCGCTTGCCTGGGCGTCGGAAAAGCTCAAGGGGCAGCAGACGGATTTCCTCGTGCTTCACGTGGTCGACCCCGCAGCAGGGATGGAGGCTCCCCATGTGGTCCGGGAGGCCGAAGGCTACCTCGAAGAAATGGCCTCCCGGGTGCTTCCCCCCGAATCCTATTATAAAACCCTCGTCCTGTCGGGCGACATCCTGGAGACTCTTCCGGAGACGGTCCGTTCCGAGGGGTGCACTTTTGCCCTTCTTGCGCTGCCCAAAGGTGTGGACGGGCTCCCCTTGATACGATCCATCCCCGTCCCCCAGCTTGTTATCCGGGAATCGGAAGGGCTGTTCCCGAACGCCGAGGTTTTTGGGAAACTTGCAGTAGCTCTGGATCTGGAGCCCAACAGGACCAGCCTGATGCTTGACAACCTCAGGACCATGCTTGCAGCCACGGGCGCGTCCCCTGAGATCATTCTCGTCCACGGGGTTTCTCCCCTGTCGGCTGAAGAAGCTCTCGCAATGCTGAACGCAGCGGAAGAGGCCCTGGAGGAAGTCCGTGATGAAATTGCCTCGTGGGGGCTTGAAGTCACAGCACACCTTCTTGCCGGAGATCCGGTAACAGATCTTCCCGGCCGCATAGAGGAGCTTGCCCCTTCCGCTCTCGCCATCGGACTACCCGCGGCGGGGGAACTGGGGCGTCTTGTTCTCGGTTCCGTCGCGGAAAGCCTTCTCTGGAACACCCGGTGCCCCCTGGTGGTCTTTCCCCTCTAGGAAAGACCCTTCAACAGAAGATCTGTTTTGCGAAGCAGGAGCATTTCAACGAAACCGGCATTCTTCATGGGGGGCTCCTCAAAAGCAAAATACCGGGTCCCATCCTTCACGATCTCACCTGCAGCAAAGGGGGAAAGGTCGTCATGCAAATCCTGCACACCTGAAAGGGATGACCGTATGGGGATAACCCGCACTCCCCCATTTTCCTCCGGGGGAAAGGGAAAATCATTTCCTCCCTTCCGGAGGGCTTTTCCAGCGAAGGACGAGAGATTTTCCGTCCGGAAGGCGGCCGCCCAGAACCCCTTTTTCCCGGCGTCAACAACGACGAGACAGTAGCCTTCGTCACCGCCGTGCCGTTTGTAGACCTCCCAGGGCAGAGACAGGAGCTTCGGCTCCCCGGTGAGTTCGAGAGCGGAGTTCCATTTCACCGCGAGGGGAAAAAGCTGAAGCCTGTCCTTTGCCCTGAACAGGCTTTCGGCAAACTTCGGATCAGTGTGAAAATCCGGAAGGAAAAAAGACGGCCCGGAGGACTGAACCAGGAAAAGGACTGCCGCACCGTATCCTTCTCCTGCAAGTTTCCGGAGTTCCTCCACGTGCTTCCGCCCGCGGTCTGACGGCGCATCGGGAAACAGGGCTAATTTCTTTCCGAACAGGGTGCAGGATTTCACTTCCAGGAGGAGAAGCCGCCCTTCTTTTTCAAGCAGAAAATCGAACCGTGAACGACCGAAAGAGACCTCTCTTTTTTTCACCGCCCACCCTTCAAGCCCGGGCACCCTGCCGGTCCTGATGAGCCAGTCGGCAGCATCATTTGAAATGTGGGTGTGGAGCAGGACGGCGGATTCCCCCCTCAAGGCGGCAACAGCCGTGAAGGCTGTCTTACGGGTCACGCTCCGGCCATCTTCGGCAAGGAGAAGTTCCGTCCCCGGAAGAAGGATTTCCCACAGCCTCCCCGGGTTGGGAAGAAAGGCACTGACCGGACGCCCTTCAACTTCACAGCGAACCAGAAAGCGGTTGGGCCTGTCGATGAATCGGGCGCGGCGGAGCTTTTCCGGATCCGCTGCACGAAACCCGGCAAAGAACTTTTCGATTGTATTCATCCCCTTTTCTTTTCCCTGCCCACTGTACCAAAAAAAAGATCCGCGGGAAAGAAGGCTCTCCTCCCCGCCGCCGTTCTCTGAAACTCCTGCTTCCGGAATTGCCTACAGTGAAGCGAGGGCTTTTTTGATTCTGTCCATGCTCTTTCCCAGGTTCTCCATGGAAACGGCATAGGAAATTCTCACAAGAGGGGATCTCGAAGAAAAGAGAATGAGCCAGGGGCAACCCTGAAAAATCTATCATGCATGCTGCTTTGTGTCAGATAAATTGTTGGAAATAAGTTGCCTTGTTT
>JAPXRK010000113.1:0-5680 GCA_033813575.1 Synergistales bacterium | reverse complement strand
CCTGGACACGGTGGACTGGCAGCTCCTCGCCCTGTTCCTGGGGCTGTTCGTGGTGAACGGGGCCTTCGAGGCGGCGGGAGGGCTCGAAATCATGAAGGCCGGCCTTGCCCGGCTCGGGGTGTCCCTTGCCTCACCTTCCCGGCTCTACGGGGTGACCACCGTCCTGTCGAACCTGGTGTCCAATGTTCCGGCGGTCATGCTTCTTCTGCCCCTGGTCCGGGACGTTCCGGGGGCAGGATATATCCTGGCCGTTTCCAGCACCTTCGCAGGAAACCTGCTCATCGTGGGGAGCATCGCCAACATCATCGTCGCCGGCGAGGCTGAACGTATGGGGATTTCCTTCGGCTGGAAGGAACACGCCCGGGTGGGCGTGCCCGTCACCCTCGCCAGCCTCGCTGCGGGACTGGCCTGCATGGCTCTTATCTAGAGGGGGTTTTCTTCAGAGCTCCCCGTGAGAAAAAGATGACCTTCTTCGGGCAGACGTCCACGCAGGCGCCGCAGGAGATGCATTCCGGGGAGAACATGTCCTCCCGCCGTACCATGGCGTTCACGTCCAGGCTCATGGGGCAGTTCTTCGTGCAGAGTTTGCAGTCGATGCACCTGTCGCTCTCAGCCTCAAGGTGGAGGTGGGGCGTCCCCGAAATCCGGGCGGCGAAGCGCCCGGCTGTCATGAAGGGGGCCAGCAGGCAGCCATAATGGCAGAAAGGGCGCCGCCCGAGGGCAAGAGAAAGGGCCGCCATTCCCCCCATGGCCACGTAGAACATGAGGTACGACACAGGGGTGGCCAGGGAAAGGCCTCCTTGGATGCCGAAGAGGGGCTGAACGGAAAGGGTTCCGCCCGCCTTCGCGAAGAAAAAGACCAGGGCGCCGAGCCAGAGGGCGGCGATGCCGTACTTGATCAGGTCCAGCCTGCCTCCGGGGACCCTCCTGTCGTTGGCGGGGAACAGGATTTCCTGCACGGCGCCCCCCGGGCAGATCCAGCCGCAGAAGATCCTTCCGGCGAAAAAGGCGAGCACCGCCGACAAAACCACGAAGATCAGGCTCGACGTCACGATTCCCTTCGCGGCCCCCTGAAGGGTCAGCAGGGGAGAGAGATAGAACATGGTCACCGGGAGAGAGAGAACCGCGAGGGCCATGAGAGCTTTTCTCCAATTCTGGCGTTTCATTCTTCCGCCTCCTTTTTTTTCGCATTATACCACTGCATACTATGATAGGGTATATTAAGTCCATGAAAATGGAAAGGGAAATTTTCCCCCAAAATGTGCATTCTCACCGTTCGGGGCACGGCAGGAACCATCGTAAAAAGTTTCCTTTTCAACCGTTTTTCTTTTTGCCCCCATGGTCTTTTTCCGGCGATGGCGTAAAATAAGGGAACATTTCCCGTACCAGGGGAGGGAGGATATTTCTCAATGGAGCATGTATCCGCTATCATCACCCGTTTCATCCGGCAGAATATGGAAGAGAGAGGGCTCGTGCTGTACTTTACCGACGACGACAAGCTGCTTGCCATGGACGACCGGTTCGAGACCCACTTCAAGTTCGACCTCGTTTTTTCCGACAACGACTTCAGCTGCCAGGTCCTCTCCAAGGGAGAGAAGGGCCTGCAGGTCCGGCAGAGATTCAATATTTCCTGGACCAATGCGAAGGGTATCAGGGAATTTATGGACTATGTCCGGAGTTTGTAGGAAGGCCTTCATGACCAGCCTCCTGGTTCTGCTGGCGGGCCTTTTCCTCCTGGCCGCGGCGCGGTGTTCTCTCGCGGCCGTCCCCGACAGGGTGGAGAAGACCGAGGAGGAATGGAAGGCCCTCCTTACCCCCGAACAGTTCCATGTGGCGCGGCTGAAGGGAACGGAACCTCCCTTCACGGGGCAATACTGGGATTTTCATGAAGAGGGCATCTACGCCTGCGTCTGCTGCGGCGCGGAACTCTTCTCCTCCAGGGACAAGTTCGATTCCGGATCCGGATGGCCCAGTTTTTCGGCTGTTCTGGAGCATGCTCCCATAACGGAGAAAAGGGACTTTTCCTACGGCATGGTCCGGACCGAAGTCCTGTGCGCCCGATGCGACGCCCACCTGGGGCACCTGTTCAGCGACGGACCGCCTCCCACGGGGATGCGGTACTGCATCAACTCCGCCTCCCTCCGGTTCCTTCCCGAAACCAGGTAGGGGGCAACCTCATTTCATGAAAGGTGCTGGTATCAGTATGGACACTCTTCTTCAGGGATACGCCCGGTTCCGGGAGCGGGCTGACAGAAGCGCCTACCGGGCCCTCTGCTCAGGACAGGCTCCTCATTCTCTTGTCATTACATGCTCCGACAGCAGGATCGTTCCGGAGGACATTTTCGACGCCCGGCCCGGTGAGCTTTTCGTGCTCAGAAACGTGGGCAACCTGGCCAGGACCGATGACCCTTCGGTGGCGGCGGCCCTCGATTACGCCCTCCTTCACCTGGGGGTGAAAAACGTGGTGGTGCTGGCCCATACGGACTGCGGAGCGGTCAAGGCCAGCCGGGAGCCGGAACACCTGGACACGGAAGGACTCCGGCACTGGATGGGAGAGGAGCATTTCGACGGGACGGACGTGGAGCAGGCCGGTAAGGCGGCGGGCGTGAGGCAGCTCGACCGCATCCGGAAATACCCCCTCTTCAGGAAGCTCGAGGGAGAAGGAAAAACGTCAGCCTCCCTGTGTTTCTTCAATATCGGGACGTGCAGCCTGGAAATCTACCTCAACGGCCAGTGGGTCGCCCCCGGAACGGTCTCGGCGATCTGCAAGTAGCTCGTTCATGCTGCCCATGCGGTAGCCGGCGAGATCCAGGGTAACCCAGGCAAATCCGAGGGCGGCGAGGGATGCGGCGATCCCGGCCGCCCTTTCCGGTGCGGCGAGCAGTGAAAGGACCTGGGGCGCAGCCTCTATCCTGGCGAGGGTTCCGTGATGGCGTACCCTGACCTGGACATTGGGCGGGCAGAAGGATCGGACGATGTCCTCCGCCTGTTCGACCTGGCGGAGATTCTCCGCAGTGATGGGTGTGCCGTAGGCGATCCTGCTCGCAAGGCATGCCGCCGCCGGCTTCTCCCAGGACGGAAGGCCCCATTCCCTGGAAAGCTCCCGTATGTCCGCCTTGGAAAACCCGGCCTCGAGAAGGGGGCTTCTCACCCTGTCGAGTTCCGCCACGGCCTTCATCCCGGGCCGGTAATCCTGCAGGTCGTCGGTATTCGATCCCTCGATCACCCAGAAAATGCCCTGTTCCCCTGCCCAGCGGCAGAGCAGCTCGAAACGGTATTTTTTGCAGTGGTAGCATCGTTCACCGTCGTTCCGGACAAACTCGGGGCACTCCAGTTCCGAAACGGGCAGGACCACGTGCCGTATGCCGAGGCGGGCGGCGAACCGCTCGGCGTCCTCCAGCTCCCATGCCGGAAGGGTGGGCGAGACGGCAGTGACGGCTGTTGCGTTGTTTCCAAGGGCTTTTGCTGCTGCGGCGGCGAGGAGCGTGCTGTCCGCCCCTCCCGAAAATGCGACGGCGGCCTTCCCCAGTTCCCGCAGAAGGGTCATCAGGCGTTCCGTTCTCTGCTCTGCTGAAGCATTCATGGCTTTCTCCTCCCGAATGTGACGTTCCCCGCTGCCTTCGGATTTTGGGCGGAGAGTCTCCCTTGTAGGGTTTCCCGCTTTTCCCTATACTACACGAGAAAGGAATCCAATCCAATCAGCCCCGGAGGAAAAAATGAACATACGCCCTTCAACAGGCTTTTCGTCCCCTTCACCCTCCTTCGGCCCCCGGTCGGTGGTGGTCCTGATGAGCGGCGGCGTCGACAGCTCCGTCACGGCGTGGCTCCTGAAAAATGAGGGATGGCACGTGGCGGGGCTCACCATGAGGATACCGGGGCAGGACGGCCTGCCATCCGGCTCCTGCTGCGGCCGCGATGCCGCCGAGGTAGCCCTTTCCCTTTCCATTCCCCACTACGTGGCCGATCTTGAAGAGGAATTCCGGGAATCGGTCATCTCCCCCTTCGTAGCGAGCTATCTCGCGGGTGAAACTCCCAATCCATGCGCCGACTGCAACGCCGTTCTGAAGTTCGGCCGCCTCTGGGATGCCGTGGAAGACGCCTTCGGCCCAGTCTCTCTCGCCACGGGCCATTACGCCAGGATCCTCCGCTCCGGGAACGGGTGTGCCCTCGCCAGGGGAGCGGATACCGCAAAGGACCAGAGTTACTTCCTCTACGGGATCCGGAGGGACCGGCTTCCGAACCTTCTGCTCCCCCTCGGTGACCGGAGCAAGGAAGAGGTCAGAGAACTCGCCCGGGAGGCAAAGCTTTCCGTGGCGGAAAAAAAGGAAAGCATGGAAATCTGTTTCGCCGGGGAGGGCGACTACCGGCGCCTTATGGCGGACCGGTCCTTCCGGCCCGGCCTCATCGTGGACGAGAAGGGCACTCCCCTGGGCACCCACGGCGGGATTTCAAACTTCACCGTGGGGCAGAGGAAAGGGCTCGGCATTGCCTCCAGGGACGGTTTGTATGTTCTCCGGATCGACGGGGAAAAGAACCTTGTGGTCGTGGGCTCCAGGGAGAGGGCTTTCCGCAGGGTGGTCAGGGCGGAGGAGACGAACGTTCTTCTTCCCGGCCTGCTTGTTCCCGGCGCTTCCCTTTTCGGAAAGACCAGGTCGCGGGGGGAACCTTCGCCCCTCACCGTTCTGGAATGCGGAGGGGGCGGACTCCTTGTCCGGTTCGCTGAGCCTCATTTCGCCCCGGCGCCCGGACAGCGGCTCGTGGTGTACGATAAGGAAGGACGGGTGGCAGGAGGAGGCGTCATCCGCCACCGGAAGGAGGAAGAAGAATGGACAGCGTGATTTCCCGGCGTCTCGCCGAACTCTACGACAAAGGACAGGCTGCGGTCCTCTGCATGGTGGTGGAGGAATCAGGCTCCACACCGAGGAGCACCGGCTCCTCCATGCTCGTCTTCTCCGGCGGGGCTATTGAAGGAACAGTCGGCGGAGGCGTCACGGAGCACAGGGTGATCGAAAAGGCCCTGGAGCTCCTGAAAAACGGCACCGGATCCATGCTCTACAGGGAAACGCTTTCCGCGACGGAGGCGGCTCTCGAAGGAGCGGCCTGCGGGGGCTCCATGGGTGTCTACCTCGAAGTGGTCGGCAGGAGGAGAGAGCTCGTGGTCTTCGGCTGCGGGCACGTGGGAAAGGCCATCGCCAGGCTCGGCGACATAGCTGGTTTTGCCGTAACAACGTGGGACGAACGGGAGGAGTTTGCGAATCCCGAACATATTCCGTGGGGAAAAAACCTCTGCTGCCCCCTGGAGGAACTGCCCGGAAAGATGCCCGTCTTTCACGGGGACACCTACGCGGTCATCGTGACTCGGGGCCATGCCCTGGATGCAGACGTGGTGAAGCTCCTGGAGGGAAGGGAGGCGGCCTACCTGGGCATGATCGGGTCGCGCCGGAAGATCGCCTTCGTTCGGGAGCGCCTTCTCGGCCAGGGGGTCTCTCCGGAATTCCTGGACCGGATCTACCAGCCCGTGGGCCTTCCCATCCGGGCTGAAACCCCCGAAGAGATCGCCGTCTCCGTCCTGGCGGAAATCATCGCTGTCGCGAGGGGAGCGGATGTGCAGAACCTCCGGAACGCAGAGGCAGTGAAAAACGGAAATAATCAAAGCAAATGAAAGAAAAAGGTAAAAAGC